>JBKJQU010000025.1:0-5337 GCA_046594995.1 Aestuariivirga sp. | reverse complement strand
GCCTTGGTATAGTTGTCGAGCGTGAAGCCGCGCCACACGATGCCGCGCTTGTCGGTGTTAAACGAGAACGCAACTAGCGTGATGATCGGTGCATAAAGCAGGAAGAAGATCGCGCCGAACAGAATCTTCAGCCACAGCCTGCTGCCATAATCGAGTGGGCCCTGCCCCGGTTTCAATTCACTGGCCATCAGACGTCCACTCCCTTGCTGCGGCTGGCAATCAGCCAGCGAAGCGCCAGTGCGCCGAAGGTTGCGTACATCAGCAAGAACGAAAGTGCGGCACCGAACGGCCAGTCATTCGCGGCCTTGAATTGCCGCTCGATGACATTGCCGATCATGATGGCATTGGCGCCACCCAGCAGATCGGGCGTCAGGAAGGAACCGAGGCAAGGGATAAAGACGAGAATGACGCCAGACACGATGCCCGGCATGGTGAGCGGCACCGTCACACGCAGGAATGTGGTGAACTGCGATGCGCCGAGATCGAGGCTGGCCTCGAGGAAGGACTTGTCCAGCCGCTCGATCGTTGCATACAGCGGCAGCACCATGAAGGGCATGAAGACGTACACCAGCCCGAAGATCACCGCGAAATTATTGTACAACATTTCAAAGGGGCCGAGCCCCACGACGCCCAGCACCTTGTTCACATAGCCTTGCGTACGGAACACCGCGATCAGTGCATAGGTGCGGATCAGCAGGTTGATCCAGAAGGGCAGTATTACCAGCAGAAGCAGCAGGGGCTTCCAGCGTTCCGGCGCGAAGCAGATTCCGAAGGCAATTGGATAGGCCGTCAGCAGGCAGAGTACAGTTGCCAGCGCGCTGATCCAGATCGATTTCCAGATGATGGTCAGATAGAGGCTGTCGAAAGCGCGGATGTAGTTGGCGATGCCGGTGAGGTAATCATACTCGGTGATCGACACCTGACCGTCGATAACGGCCTTGTCGCTGAACGACATGATGAAAAGAAAGCCGAGCGGAATGATGAAGAAGGCCAGAAGCCAGATCGTCGGTGGAGCGCCGAGTGTCCAGAAGGCCCGCCGGTTTTCTTTCCAATTCTCCAAGATGCCGCCTCTCCCCCGTGTCTTTTTGTTAACAGCAACCTAGCCCAGCCCTGCCCCGAACGGCAACCCCGATGGCTAAAGCCTGGAAAGCGCCCGGTCCATCGCGGCCACGGCGGTGTCGGCATGGGCTTTCGTAAAGACGATCGGCGGGCGAATCTTCAGCACATTGGCCAGCACGCCTTCGCCGCCGATCAGAACACCCTCGTCGCGCAAAAGTCCGAGAAGCCTGGTCGTCTCCGAAGGCGCCGGTTCCTTCGTGGAGCGGTCGCGCACCAGTTCCACACCGGTCGCGAGGCCGATGCCGCGCACATCTCCGATGATCGCATGCTTGCGCATCAGCTGGCGCAATCCATCGCGCAGATAGTCTCCGCTCACGCGCGCATTTTCCACCAGCCCCTCGTCGCGGATCACGTCGAGGACGGCGATCCCCGCCGCGCAGGCCACGTTGTTGCCGCCAAAGGTCGAGAAGAACGGCCCGAGCTTGATGAAGTGCTCGAGTATTTCAGGTCTCGTGATGACCGCGCCAACCGGATGGCCATTTCCTGCCGGCTTTCCAATGGTGATGAAATCCGGCACCACGCCATGGTGGCGGTGGCCCCAGAACTCCGTGCCCATGCGGCCAAAGCCCGACTGCACTTCATCCGCAATGAAGGTGCCGCCAGCCTTCCGCACACGGTCGACGATGCCTTGCACAAACCCTTTTGGCGCATCGAGGATGCCATTGGTCATGAAAGCCGAGTCGATCATCAGTGCGGCAACGCCATAGCCTTCACCATCGAGTTCGGCGATCAGCGGATCGGCCATTGCGGCATAGCGTTCACCGGTATCGGGATCATTGGCGCCGAATGCGCCTCGATAGACATCGGGTGACGGCAGCAGACGGATATGCGGGGCACACCAGTTTGCAGGCGAATTGGATGGAGAGAATGCTTCAATCGCTTCGCTCACGCCATGATAGGCAAATTCCATCGCCAAGCCGCCCTGCTTGCCGGTCCAGGCTTTCGCCATGCGCCAGGCAAGGTCGTTGGCCTCGCTCCCCGAGTTCACGAAAACCACGGCAGAAAGGCCCTCGCTGCACAACGCGCCCAGGCGCTCGGCATACTCGATGGGCTGGTCAGTAATGTAGCGCGTGTTGGTGTTGAGCGTGCGCGCCTGCCGCGCAATGGCCTCCGTCACATAGGGGTGGCAGTGGCCCACATGCGGCACATTATTATAGCAGTCCAGATAGCGCTTTCCATCGGAGGCGGTGAGCCATACGCCTTCGCCCTTCAGCATGTGGATTGGCGGATCGTAAAAGACATAGAGCTTTTCGCCCATCACGCGGCGGCGGCGGGCGATGATCTGGTCGAAGCTTTCCGCCGTGGCGGGCTGCTTTGGCGGATAGGCGGCGGCGCGGCGGATCAGATTCCGGAGATGATGATGACCGATCTTCCGCAACTCGCGGATCATCGGCATGCTGCGGCTATTGAAAGCCTGGAAATAGCCTTGCGATGCGATACCGTTCGAAGCCTTCAGCGCATCCACCAGCGGCGTCATCAGCAGGCGCACTTCGATGAGGTCGAGAAGCACATCCACTTCCTGCTCTTCCAGCGGCGTGACGGCGCAATAGCCCTTCACCAGTTCGAAAAGCATGGCTTCGTTGTCATGCCCCGGCGCCAGAAAGTCGGCCGCCGCATTGGCGACATCGAGCACCAGTGCGGCATGAACGATATCACCAAAATCGATGATGCCGGTGATCCGGCCTTCCCCGTCGATTAGGCTGTTATAGGGGTGGACATCGCCATGGATGATCTGGCTCCGCATCAGCCGCATCGCGGGCTCGGTGACCCGCGCATGATGCTTGAGAATGTCCTCCGCCAACGGACGATCTTCCGAGGCCAGGTTCGGAACCTGCGGCTGAAGCCTCAGCACATGGCGGGTATCCCAAACGAGACCGCGGCTCGCGGGTGCGCCATGAACGAAACCCCGCATGGCAAGGCCAAGGCGCGCCAGCAGGCCGCCCATGGCACGTGTCGTTTCGGGTGAAAGTTCGCGCTCCGCAATCACGTCTCCTTCAAGCCATGACAGCAGCATGACGGGGTAGTCACGCCCGTCGTGATGCAGCCGCGGAAGCACTTCGCCGCCAAGCGAGCGTCTCAAACGCGGAACCGGCAAGGCCTCGTCGGCATCGGCTATGTGCTCAAGGGACTCGGCCTGACAGGCGAGAACGGAATCACCCTCATCCGGATGACAGACCTTGAACACCCAGGTTGCGCCTTCGGGCTCCGTCACGCGAAAATTCTGGTCACGCTCGCCTTCGAGCTTCGACCATTCACCTGCAAGGCCATAAGTCCTGCTTGCGAATTTCTCAAGCACGCTCTGGGGAATGGCAGGTGGCGAAAGCGTATCGATCATGCTCAAGAAAAATCATCCCCGCATAGAGTTCGGGCGGCATCTTGTCGATGCCGCCCGCATGGTTTCCGCAGCAATCAGGCCGCCTGGATTTTTGTCCAGATCTCGTCGCGCACCTTGGTTGCTTCCTCGCCGAGGTAGAGTCCAGGTTCGCACTTGGCGATCACTTCGGCGGTCGGGAAGATGACCGGGTTATTCTTATAGTCATCCGGCATCAGGTCCTTCGCCGCCTTGTTGGCGGTGGCGTAAAGGATTGTCTCGGCGATGTGTTTGCCTTCCTGCGCGCCAAGAACATAGTTCATGAAGGCGTGCGCGTTCTCCGGGTGAGGTGCGCCCTTCGGGATCGCCAGCGTATCCTGCCACAGCAGCGAGCCTTCCGTCGGAACGACGTAGTTCAGGTCATCGTCCTCGATCATCACCTGCTTGATGTCGCCGTTCCACTCCTGGCAAATCTTCACTTCGCCGGATGCGAGAAGATCCTGGCCGTTGTCGTCGGCAAACACCTTGATATTCTTCTTCTGCTTGATGAGCAGTTCCTCGACCTTCTTCAGCTCGTCCATATTGGTCGAGTTGTACGAGAAACCGAGATACTTGAGTGCAGCACCCAGCACGGTCGACTGGTCGCCCAGCAGCGAGATGGCGCCGGCATATTCATCCGAGTCGAACAGCACCTTCCAGCTGTCGATCGGCTCCTTCACGGCGGACTTGCGATAGCCGATGCCCATCGTGCCCCACATGTAGGGTATGGAGAACTTGCGGCCCGGATCGAAAGCCGCATCGCGGAACGGCTCGTCGATGTTCGTCATGTTGGGGATCTTGGAATGGTCGAGAGGCACCAGCATTTCGGCCTTGATCATGCGTTCGAGCATGTCGTTCGTCGGCACGATCACGTCATAACCGGGGTTGCCGCCCTTGAGCTTGGCGAAAAGCTCGTCATTGTCCGCAAAGAGATCCATCTTCACTTCAATGCCGGTGGCGGTGTTGAATTCGCCAAGCGTATTCTCGCCGATGTAGGTATCCCAGTTGTAGAAGTTCAGCTTCTTTTCTTCCTGAGACATCGCAAAGCGCGGTAGGAAAGTCAGTCCAACAAGTGCGCCCGAGCCTTTCAGAAGCGAGCGGCGGTTGGGTCGAAAACGCGGTGAAAAAACAGACATTTCTTCTAAGCCCTCTCTAATGTATCGCTAGGCAAACTTTGCCTGTGATTGGTACGTTGCAGAATATCGGCATTGCGCCGGTGACATAATTTGTACGCCTCCCATTCTGGCATTCAATGCAATTTTATGAATATCTTTGATATCTCAAGCCATTTCTGACTTCACGTCACCATAAGTTGCATCGAGTGCCAGTCTTGCGCGAACCACCAACTCGTCGATTTCCTTTTTCGTGATGATGAGCGGCGGCGACAGCACCATCGTGTCCCAGCAGGCGCGCATGATGAGGCCGTTCTTGAAGCTGTGCTCGCGGCACTTCATGCCCACGCGGCCCGGATCCTTGAAGCGGCTGCGCTTCTGCTTGTTGTTGGTGATCTCGATGGCGCCGATCAGCCCCATGGAGCGCGTCTCGCCGACGATCGGGTGATCGTTGAGCGATGCCAGCGCCTGGTTGAAGTAAGGCCCGATCTCGCGCGTGCGCCCAACCAGATCTTCCTGTTCGATAATCTCGATGTTGCGGAGCGCAACAGCTGCCGCTACGGGATGTCCCGCATAGGTCATGCCGTGACAGAACTCGCCGCCGAGTTCGAAGAAATCCTTGATCAGGTGATCGGCAAAGGCCACGGCGCCGATCGGCTGGTAGCCGGAAGACAGCCCCTTGGCCATCGGCACGATATCGGGTTCGCAGCCGAGCGACTGGAAGCCCCACCAGTTTCCGGTGCGACCAAAGCCGCA
>JBKJQU010000366.1:0-8291 GCA_046594995.1 Aestuariivirga sp. | reverse complement strand
AGCCCCAATTCCAATGCGGTCAACGCCGCCGTGCAATCCGGCCTCGCCATCGGTGCTGTGCCGGAACTCTGCGTGCGCCCCGGCATGCGGATTTTGTCGGAGAAGGACGGCTTCCCGCCGCTGGGACATTTCGATATCGGCCTGGTGAGGAAGCCCGGACGCGGCAGTTCCGCCATCGAGGCGCTGGCCCGCCATGTGGCCGAGAGCATGGCGAACCTGAACGCGGGCATGATGGCGGCGGAGTAATTCTATGACCATATCGACCGCAGCCACCGAGTTGAGCAGTCAAGATACACTTGCAACTGCGCCCGTCGAACAGAAGCCCATTGGCTTTACAACAAAGAGCGGAAACAGGGGGGAAGCAGCCAGAGCAGCAGTACACATGCTCAAGCGACTTCGCTGCGGCAGTCGCCCGCAACAAGCCCCCACCTGGAAGGAGTTGAGAGACGAAGGCCGCAAATAGGCCTTCTCTTTCACTTTACGATCATTACGCCAAGGCCACGTAAACGCGGGGGATGCCGCCATTGAAAGAGTGAGCATCAGGCTGTAAGCGGCTTCCGGTTGACGCCCCGAATGCTTCTCTACTCCACACTTTCAAAGCGGAATTCGATGGCATAGCGTTTCAGCAAGATGCCTGAGGCCCGCGCGGCAGAGACTGTACGCTTGTCGAAATCATAAGCCACCAATATCCCGCGAATCGTTCGGGATGGTTCTTCAAGGCCAAGATCGCCCATATAGCCGAGAAGCTGCGCTATAGCTCTCGCATCAGCTTTGCCAGCCTTGAGTTCGATCGCGACCAGCGCTCCATCAACGCTGTCATCACACGTAATGTCGATGAACCCTGTTTCGACAGAGCGTTTTGCTCCATCATCGGCAATCGAAAGGGCTCCACCAAGCTTGACGATGTCGCGGCGAAGGGCAGCCTGCATGTCGCGTTCCAGCGAAAGCTTTTGTGCCGAGTAAGTGTCTTCCTGACCGACTGCCGGAGTGTCTGGCGTTCGCGCGTCCTCGGCGGGCGCATGAACAAATTCATCATCCACCTCCCCTGCCTTGCCCGCAAGAAATCTAATGTAACGGGTTATCGCATTGCGATAGGAAGCAAGATTGTTCCGGATGTTGCCTTCAAAAGGAATTTTCGACGGGTTGGACCGGTTCCTTCGTTCGTCTTCTGTCGAATAGGTCAGATCCGCCAGTACTGACCTCAAGCGGTCACGCGAGAAATGGTCATCGAGATTGCCGTAGCAGTCTTCGACCCGTCCAGCACGGTGAAGCTGGGCTGCAACCGTACCCGACCCATATTGCTGGTCTTCAAGCCAGCGGCGATAGTCTGCTCTCATGCGCGCCCTCGTTTTTACCTAACGGCATATCGTGGCGCAAAGGAAGTCTCAATATGCGAAGTCCCTGAACACGCGGGTGATGTCGCCGTTCCAGCTGCTGCGATAGAGCGCCAGAAGATTTTCGGCTGCGGTCTTGCCGGTTGAAACGGTTTCGTCCAGCACATCCAGGAACGCGGATTCGGACTTGCCCTTGCATCCGTGCTCGCCGCGCGCTTCCAATCCTGCGCGTGACAGTTTCAGGACGTCCCTCGCGATTTCCTGAACGCTCCGTCCACGGATCATTGCCTGCATCGCCTGTGTCGGCACATCGTCACGCAGTTTCTGGCGTTCTTCCGCCGTCCAGTCCTTGACGATGTCCCATGCGCCGTCGAGTGCGGCCTGATCGTAGAAGATGCCTGTCCAGAAGGCGGGCAGCGCGCAAAGCCTGCGCCACGGGCCTGAGTCCGTGCCGCGCATTTCGAGATATTTCTTGAGGCGCACTTCGGGGAAGATCGTGGTGAGGTGATCGGCCCAGTCCTTCGCCACGGGCTTCTGGCCCGGCAGCTGCGGCAGCCTGCCATCCATGAAGGCGCGGAAGCTTTCACCGGCGCAGTTGATGTACTTGCCATCGCGCATGACGAAATACATCGGCACGTCGAGGGCATAATCGACATAGCGCTCGAAGCTCATGCCATCTTCAAAAGCGAAAGGCAGCATGCCGGAACGGGCGTTGTCGGTGTCGCGCCAAACCTCCGAACGGAACGACAGATAGCCGTTGGGCTTGCCTTCAAGAAACGGCGAATTGGCGAAGAGTGCGGTGGCGACGGGCTGGAGCGCCAGCGACACGCGGAGCTTCTTCACCATGTCGGCTTCGGATGAGAAATCGAGGTTCACCTGCACCGTGCAGGTGCGGAACATCATGTCGCGGCCATATTTGCCGACCTTGTCCATATAGGGCGCCATGATGCTATAGCGGCCCTTGGGCATGACGGGCGTTTCAGCCCTGGTCCATACCGGCGATGCGCCCAGGCCCAGGAAGCCGATGCCCAGCCTGTCGCCGATCTCGCGCACTTGCGTCAGGTGCTCGTGCACTTCTTCACAGGTTTCATGCACGGTTTTCAGCGGTGCGCCAGAAAGCTCGAACTGGCCACCGGGCTCCAGCGAGATGTTGCCAAGGCCATTGGGATCGGCGAGCGCGATGATGTTCTCGCCCTCGTAAACGCCTTCCCAACTGAAGCGGTCGCGCAGGCCTTCGAGCAGCGCCTTGATCGAACGGGGGCCGTGATAGGGCACGGGTTCCAGCGTATCGGTGAGGAAGGCGAACTTCTCGTGCTCGGTGCCGATCCGCCATTCGCTCTTCGGCTTGTTGCCGGAAGACAGCTCTTCGATGAGCTGGACTTTCGATTCGATGGGCCTTCGCGCCTTCGGCGTGTCGGGGGATGGTCCGCTCACGATTGTAATCCTGGTTGCCTGTGGGGCCACGATGTAGGCGGGAGCCTTTCATCGGGCAAGACAAAGATTTGGGTGGCATCCATCAGGATTTGTGATGCCAGTCTCCGAGTGCCGCCTGAACGAGCGTCAGGGCTGCGACGGCCGCCGTATCGGCGCGCATGATGCGGGGGCCGAGCGAAATGGCGGTGACGAAGGGCAGCGATTTCAGCAGCGCCTTTTCTTCAACCGTGAAGCCGCCCTCGGGGCCGATGAGAACAGCGGCCGGCGCTTTCAATGTCTTCAGGGCTTCAAGCGGATTGCCAATCAGTGCGGTCTCGTCGCAATAGATCAGCGCGCGGCCCTCCTCCCACTCTTGAAGCAGTTTCGGCAGCTTTACGGGTTCATGGACTTCCGGCACGAAGACGAGGTTGCATTGTTCGGCGGCCTCGATGACGTTCGCCGTCATGCGTTCGAGGTTCACCCGCTCGGCAATGGTGCGCCGGGTGATGACGGGGCGCAGCCGTCTTGCGCCAAGCTCGGTCGCCTTCTGCACCACATAGTCGAGCCGCGCATGTTTCAGCGGCGCGAAGATGTAGTCGATGTCGGGTGGCGGAGAGACATCCGCCGCGAGCCGCTCGCAGCGGAGGCTCACATGCTTCTTCGAGACGGTTGCGAGATAGGCCAGAAATTCACCATCGCGCGTGTTGAAGACGGAGACGGGATCGCCGCTTGCCAGCCGCAGGACGACTGTCAGATAATGCGCCTGCTCGCGCGGCAATTCGATTTCGAGCCCGGCGCCTAACGGGGCATCGAGGTGGATGCGAGGGGTGGTTTTCATGGTGGCCCCGGTGTACACCGCGCCCATGAGCGATGCCAGCAATCACGAAGCCCGTGTTGCCGATGCCCTGCCCGGCCACTGGGCGGACAGGATGCTGCCAAACGCGGTCAGGCCCTATGCGCGCCTCATGCGGCTGGAACGGCCCATCGGCTGGTGGCTGCTGCTGCTGCCCTGCCTGTGGGGGCTGGCACTGGGGCAGATCGCCCTTGGCGGCGGCGTGCCGAGCCCGTGGTTTGCCTTGTTGTTCCTGATCGGCGCCATCATCATGCGGGGTGCCGGATGCACCTTGAACGACATTGCCGACCGCAATTTCGACGGCCTGGTGGAACGCACGAAGCTTCGGCCCATTCCGGCAGGCCAGGTGAGCGTGACACAGGCCCTCGTGTTCCTCGTGGGCTTAAGCCTTGCGGGGCTTCTGGTGCTGGTGCAGTTCAACTGGTTCACGGTTCTGCTCGGCGCGTCATCCCTCCTGATCGTTGCCATCTATCCCTTCATGAAGCGCATCACCTATTGGCCGCAGGCCGTGCTGGGCCTCGCCTTCAACTGGGGCGCACTTGTGGGCTGGGCAGCACTTCATGGCTCGCTCTCGGCTGCACCCATCATGCTCTATGCGGGCGGCATTGCCTGGACACTCGGCTACGACACGATTTACGCGCATCAGGACAGGGAAGATGACGTAATCATCGGCGTGAAATCGACGGCACTGAAATTCGGCGAGCACTCGCTGCCGTGGCTTTCGCTGTTTTACTTCGCGGCGCTGGCGCTCATCGACGCCGCGATCTGGATTGCGGGTGGCGGGATCGTCGCGCATCTGGGCGTTGCGGGTGCTGCACTCCATGCCGCATGGCAGCTTGTCCGGTTTGATGCCGGGAATTCCATCCGCTGCCTTGAACTTTTCCGTTCCAACCGCATATTCGGCCTCATCATCACAATCGCACTTGTAACGGACAGCATTCTCACATGATCGAAGACCTTCTTTCGCTTGCAGGCGAGGCCGTGAGCCATGCGCGCAGACTCGGTGCTGACGCAGTCCACGCGGTGACAGCCGACGGCCGCTCCACCGAAATCGAAATCCTGCAGGACCAGATCGAGAAGGTGGAACAGGCGGAAGCCCGCGACATCTCGTTGAAAGTCTATGCGGGGAAATCCTCCGCCAGCATTTCGGGAAGCGTGCTGACGAAAGAAGCGATCCACCGGCTGGCGGAAACCGCCCTTGCCATGGCAAGGCTCGCCCCGCCCGACCCCTATGCCGGGATTGCCGATCCCGACCAGCTTGAAACCCAGATCCGCGATCTCGACCTTGCGGGCGATGACATGCCAGATGCCGCTGGCCTCGAAAAGCTGGCGAAAGAGGCTGAAGCCGCGGGCCTTGGCGTTTCGGGCGTGAGCAAGTCCGGCGGTGCGGGGGCATCGGCGTCCGACCGCTCCATCGCCGTCGTCATGTCCAACGGTTTCGCGCAAGGCTACCGCCGTACCGGCATGGGCTTGAGCATGTCGGCAATCGCCGGCGAGGGCTTGAGCATGCAGCGCGACTATGACTATACCTCCGCCATCCACTTCGCCGACCTTCGCGACGCGGAAGAGATTGGCCGCGAGGCGGGATCCCGCGCGGTAAAGCGGCTGAACCCCCGCAAGGTGAAATCACAATCCGTGCCGGTGATCTATGACCGGCGGGTGGCTTCAGGATTGGTCGGCCACCTTCTCGGCGCCATCAATGGCGCGTCCATCGCGCGCGGCACCAGCTTCCTCAAGGGGTCACTCGGCCAGCAGGTTTTCGGCAGCCACATCACCATCGTGGAAGACCCGTTCATTCCGCGTGGCTTTGGCTCCAGGCCCTTCGACGGCGAGGGGCTGGCCTGCCGCAGCACGAATCTTATCGACCAGGGCGTTCTGACCAACTGGATCCTCGATCTCCGCTCGGCACGGCAACTGGCTCTGAAGCCCACGGGCCAGGGCTCACGCGGCGGACCCTCGACGTCGAATGTCTTTCTGCCGGCTGGCGCGCAGACGCCCGAAGAGCAGATCAGGGAAATTTCCCAAGGGCTATACGTGACCGAACTCATCGGATCGTCGGTCAACATGGTGACGGGCGACTACAGCCGGGGTGCTTCCGGCTTCTGGATCAAGAATGGCGAATTGACCTATCCGGTGAGCGAGATCACCATTGCCGGGAACCTGAAGGACATGTTCATGACCATCATGCCCGCATCCAACCTGGAGTTCCGCTCGTCGGTCAATGCGCCCAACTGCCGGGTGGAAGGACTGACCATTGCCGGACTCTGAGACGCTTGTCGCTGACGCACAGCTTCTGTTCGACACCGTGCGCAGCGCGGGAGATCTCGGCAAGTCGCTGTCGCGCAAAAGCGTTCAGAAATGGTCGAAGCCCGATGGCTCGGAAGTGACCGAGGCCGATCTCGCGATCAATGCGCTGATCGAGGAACAGCTTCGCCCGGCGCGGCCTTCCTATGGCTGGCTTTCGGAAGAAACGCCGGATGATCATGCCCGGCTGTCTTCTGACAGGATCTGGATCATCGACCCCATCGACGGCACGCGCGCCTTCATCCAGGGACGAGACGAATGGTGCGTGGCCGTGGCCCTGATCGAGCGCGGGCGGCCCGTGGCCGCCGCCGTGTACCGTCCGATGGTCGGGGAATTCTATACTGCCATCGCGGGCCGGGGGGCCTTTCTGGACTCCGCGCCACTCAGCATTCCGGATTCGGCCGATCTTCACGGCGCGAAAATTTCGGGCAACCGCAAGGCGCTTTCCGGCCTCGCAGCGAGCGGCATCGAGGCCGATGTGACTGGCGGGCTGCCGCTGCAACTGCGGCTGGCCTATGTGGCGGCGGGGCGGATCGACGGCGCCGTCTCGATCGGGAACCGCAATGACTGGGATCTGGCGGCTGGAGACCTGCTGGTAATCGAGGCAGGCGGCCATGTGACCAACGTTGAAGGCGCGCGCTATATTTACAATCGCCCGGACTCATGGCAGCAGGGGCTTGTTGCTGCAGGTGCGAAACGGCATGCGGCGATCATCAACGCCCTGAGGATTTCATGACAAAAGCGCCCGCCAGTTCGACACAGCAACTTCTCCACATGGTGTTCGGCGGAGAACTCGACGACCTCAGGGCCGTAAGCTTCAAGGACTTGAGCAAGCTCGATGTCGTCGGCTTCTTTCCAAATTATGCGGAAGCGCACAAGGCCTGGCTCGGCAAGGCGCGAGAAACCATCGACAATGCGCAGATGCGCTATTTCATCGTTCACATGCACCGGCTGCTCGATCCGGCTTCGGACGTGACCAAGAATAAGCCGGCCGCGAAGAAGAAGGCGTGATCCTTCCAGCAAATCTGCGCGCCGTCGTGCCCATGATCATTGCCATGGGCGTGTTCATCGGCAGCGACAGCTGCATGAAGCTGGCACTGGGAGACGTGCCGCTGTTCCAGCTCGTTCTCATGCGCGGACTGGCCGCCGTCAGCGTCTGCCTTGTCATGATCGCCGCGATGGGACAGGCCCACGGCCTCCACCGGATGTTCAATCCCTGGCTGATCGCGCGCGGTTTTCTGGAAGTGATCGCCAATTTCAGCTTCACCTTCGCGCTTTATTTCGTCGCCATCGCAGACCTGACCGCGATTGCGCAAACCTGCCCGCTGATGGTGCTGCTGGGCGCATGGCTGATCTATGGCGAGAGGCTGGGGAGCTTACGGATCGTGCTCGTCGTTATCGGCATCGTCGGCGCATTGCTCGTGGCGCAACCGGGTTCGGGCGCGGTATCTCCCTATGCCGTTCTGGCCTTCATCACGGCGCTTGCAGCGGCAATCCGCGACCTGATCACGCGCAGGGTGCCAAGCGATATTCCCGCACCCGTGGTGGCCCTCACCGTTCTGATGATCCTGATGCTGTCCGGAGGCCTTGGAATGCTGGCATTCGAGACGCCCATCGTGCCGCCGGTCAAAAGCACGCTGCTGATGCTGCTGGCGGGCGGGTTGCTGGCATCAGGCCACTTCCTGCTGTTCGTCGCTTATCGAATCGGGCCTGCCCGCACAGTGGCACCTTTCATGTATACGCTTACCATCTGGGCGGTTCTGGCGGGTTACGTGCTGTTCGGCGACATTCCCAATGCGATGGCGATTGCCGGTATGGGACTAGTGGTGCTGGCGGGATTGTCGATCATCCTGCTCGACGGGCGGCAGCGGCGCGAAGACGCTGCGATACCGGCATCCGCCTAGAGCAGGCCCAGAGCCTGCAGGCGGCCCAAAGGAAACTGGGCCACTGGGTTTTCCGCCTTCGCCTGTTCGAGCTTCGAGAGGGCAGCTTCGCAGTCGGCCTTCATTTGGTGGACAAGTTCGGCAATCGATGAAAAGCGCTTGTCGGGGCGGATCATGTCGATGAATTCGACCATCATCTCGCGGCCGTAGAGATCGCCGTCGAAACCGATCAAATGGACCTCGAGGAAGGTGCGGCCTGTATCGAAGGTCGGGCGGTCGCCGAAGTAGCCGGCACCCGGCCAGGCAATGGCGCCCTTCAGCTTCGCATCGCGCACTTTCACCGCATAAATGCCGCGAAACGGGTCGGCGCCCTTTTCCAGCACGATGTTGAGGGTAGGAAAGCCGATGGTGCGGCCGCGCTGGTCGCCCCGCACGACCTCGCCCAGAACCATCCAGTTGTATCCAAGCTCGCGCGCCGCATCAGTCACCTGGCCATGGCGCAGC
>JBKJQU010000457.1:0-8870 GCA_046594995.1 Aestuariivirga sp. | reverse complement strand
GCAATGCGGATGATCTCCATGCGGTCAAGCAAGGCGGGCGGAATGTTCAGCGTGTTCGACGTCGTCACGAACATCACGTTCGACAGGTCGTATTCGACCTCGAGATAGTGGTCCATGAAGGTCGAGTTCTGTTCCGGATCGAGCACTTCAAGCAAAGCTGCGGAACGATCGCCACGGAAATCCATGCCCATCTTGTCGATCTCGTCCAACAGGAAAAGCGGGTTGGACTTCTTCGCCTTCTTCATCGACTGGATGACCTTGCCGGGCATCGAGCCGATGTAGGTGCGGCGATGACCGCGAATTTCGGCCTCGTCACGAACGCCACCCAGCGACATGCGAATGAACTCACGTCCCGTGGCCTTGGCAATCGATTTTCCGAGCGAAGTCTTGCCGACGCCCGGCGGTCCGACGAGACACAGGATCGGCCCGCGCAGCTTGTTCGTGCGGCTCTGCACGGCAAGATACTCGAGGATACGCTCCTTCACCTTGTCGAGGCCGAAGTGATCGCTGTCGAGCACGCCTTCGGCAAAGCCAAGGTCATGCTTCATCTTGCTCTTCTGGCCCCAGGGAATGCCAAGCAGCCAGTCGAGATAGTTCCGCACGACAGTTGCTTCCGCCGACATCGGGCTCATCTGGCGCAGCTTCTTCACTTCCGCGTCGGCGCGTTCCTTGGCTTCCTTGGAGAGCTTGGTGGCCTTGATGCGCGCCTCGATCTCGTCGATCTCGTTGCGCTCCTCGCCATCACCCAGTTCCTTCTGAATGGCCTTCATCTGCTCATTCAGATAATACTCGCGCTGGGTCTTCTCCATCTGGCGCTTGACGCGGCTGCGAATGCGCTTCTCGACCTGAAGCACCGAGATCTCGCCTTCCATCAGCGCATAGACCTTCTCGAGGCGCTGCGCGACGGAGCTCATCTCGAGAAGCTCCTGCTTCTCGGGGATCTTGATCGCAAGATGCGCGGCGATGGTGTCGGCAAGCTTCGAATGATCCGTGATCTGACCAACAGACGCCAGCACTTCCTGCGGCACCTTCTTGTTCAGCTTCACATATGAATCGAACTGCGTCACGGCGGTGCGCGCCAGCGCTTCCGTCTCGGCTGCGGTGCCGAGATCGGCAGGCAGCACTTCGACTTCGGCCTCGAAGAAATCGGCGCGCGCCGAGAAGCCGTGCACGCGGGCACGGTCGACACCTTCCACCAGAACCTTCACGGTGCCATCCGGCAGCTTCAGAAGCTGCAGCACTTGCGCCAGCGTTCCCACTTCATAAACGGCATCAGAGGCCGGATCATCGTCAGCAGGGTTCTTCTGGGCCACCAGCAGAATGCGCTTGTCCTCGCGCATCACCTCTTCCAGCGCCTTGATGGACTTCTCGCGCCCCACGAAGAGCGGCACGATCATATGCGGGAAGACGACGATGTCGCGAAGCGGCAAAACCGGAATGGTCTCGAAACTGCCGGTGGACTTGGCTGGATTGCTCATTCTTGTTCCTCTTGTAGGCCGCTCGCAGTGTGGCGCAAGATTGCCGCCACACATGGGCGCCTGTTTGGTCTTGAAGCCGCAGCCCGGTGAATCACTTGCATATTACGCAGAAATCCTTGCCAGCACAGCATCAGCCTCGCGATGAAAGATGGATGCGGGGTTAACGTTTTTCAATGGCGCGTCAAGGTTGCCAAAAACATTGTTGTTCCAATGGTTTATGACCCATCAGCAGGCGGCACATGACGGATATGTGATCGCCGCTGCTACAAAATTTGAAGCCGGAGCCCTCAATCAGGCCCCGGCTCCAAATCAGTTCCATCGTATGGCAATCAGGCCGAGGCGGTGGCCTTGCCACTCTGCTTGTCGGCATAGATCAACAGAGGCTTTGCCGTGCCATCGACGACATCCTTCGAAATCACCACCTCTTCCACGCCATTCATGGCGGGCAAGTCGAACATGGTCTCAAGCAGAATCGACTCGAGGATCGAGCGAAGACCGCGGGCACCCGTCTTGCGCTCAATGGCGCGGCGGGAAATCGCGTGCAGCGCATCCTCCGGAAAGGTCAGCTTCACGCCTTCCATCTCGAACAGCCGCTGATACTGCTTCACAAGTGCGTTCTTGGGCTCGGTCAGGATCTGCATCAGTGCCGGCTCGTCCAGGTCCTCGAGCGTCGCCACGACGGGCAGACGGCCGACGAATTCTGGGATCAGGCCGAATTTCAACAGGTCTTCCGGCTCGAGCTCGCGCAGGATGGCCCCGGTGCGGCGGTCTTCCGAAGACCGCACTTCTGCGCCAAAGCCCAGGCCCGACCCCTTGCTGCGCTGGTTGATGATGCGCTCCAACCCAGAGAAGGCGCCGCCGCAGATGAACAGGATGTTCGTCGTGTCCACCTGGAGAAATTCCTGCTGGGGATGCTTGCGTCCGCCCTGCGGGGGAACGCTCGCGACGGTTCCTTCCATGATCTTCAGCAGCGCCTGCTGGACGCCCTCGCCAGACACGTCGCGGGTGATCGAGGGATTGTCCGACTTGCGGCTGATCTTGTCGACTTCGTCGATATAGACGATGCCGCGCTGGGCGCGCTCGACGTTGTAGTCCGCTGACTGCAGAAGCTTCAGGATGATGTTTTCGACGTCCTCACCCACGTAGCCGGCCTCGGTCAGCGTGGTCGCGTCGGCCATCGTAAACGGCACGTCGAGGATGCGGGCCAGCGTCTGGGCCAGCAATGTTTTGCCGGAGCCCGTGGGGCCCACCAGCATGATGTTGGACTTCGCCAGTTCCACGTCGTTGTTCTTCGCGGCGTGGTTCAGGCGCTTGTAATGATTGTGCACCGCCACCGAGAGCACCTTCTTGGCATGCTCCTGGCCGATGACATAGTCGTCAAGGACCTTGCGGATTTCGTGCGGGGTCGGCACGCCATCCTTGGATTTCGCCAGCGAAGTTTTGTTTTCCTCGCGGATGATGTCCATGCAGAGTTCCACGCATTCATCGCAAATGAACACGGTTGGGCCCGCAATCAGCTTGCGCACCTCATGCTGGCTCTTGCCGCAGAAGGAGCAGTACAAGGTGTTCTTGTTGTCGCTCCCCGTTGCCTTACTCATAAGCTCTCCTTGGACAATGTGCTGCATGATACGCATGCAGTCTTTAACGAGACTTGACTGCAATTGCCGCAGATCAGTCTATCCCAAATCAGCCCTTCCGGACTCAATCCAATAATTGAGCATGGGCGGATATGGTTAATCAAGGCTTGATTACCGCCCTTGCCTGAAAGCGCAACCTTAAATCGCGCCGCTTTTGTATCACTTTCCTTCGACCGGCACCGGCCGCTTGTCGATGACCTTGTCGATCAGGCCGAAGGCAAGAGCGGCTTCCGCCGTGAAGAAATTGTCGCGTTCCAGGGCATCCTCGATGGTCTTGTAGTCACGGCCCGTGTGCTCGACGTAGATTTCATTCAGCCGCCGCTTCAGGCTTTCAACTTCCTTGGCATGGATCATGATGTCGGTCACCTGGCCCTGATAGCCGCCCGAAGGCTGGTGAACCATGATGCGAGAGTTCGGCAGCGCAAACCGCATGTCCTTAGCACCCGCCGTCAGCAGCAGCGAACCCATGGAGGCGGCTTGCCCCATCACTGTGGTGGAAACGGGGCAGCGGATGAACTGCATGGTATCGTAGATCGACATGCCGGAAGTGACGACACCGCCCGGGCTGTTGATATACATGGAGATTTCCTTCTTCGGATTTTCGGCCTCGAGGAAGAGAAGCTGCATGCAGATCGAGGCTGCGACATTATCGTCGATCGGCCCCGTGATGAAGATGATGCGCTCACGCAGCAACCGTGAGGGAAGGTCGTAAACGCGCTCGCCACGGCTTTCCTGCTGGATGACGGACGGCCAAAAGGCGCCGGTGGTGAAGAAGTCGACAGGATCGCGCATGGAACTCTTTCGAATGAATCGGTTGGCGTTTGGACACCATAGATAGGGGACGGAGGGTGAGGATGGAAGCCCCTTCGCCGCAAGGGTTAAGGGAAGGCTGCCGATCGCGGCAGTCTACTCGTCCGCCGGGAACAGCTTTCGGAGCTCCGACGCCCGCCTGTTCGCCGCCTCGCGCTGGGCAGGAGTAAGGCTTGCCGAAAGCTTCGCGGCAGCATCGGCCAGCTCGGGTACTGGCTCGCCCTCGGCCTGGTACCAGGCCAGGGCTTCGACGGCATCGGCCGTCACGCCCACACCCTCCGCATACATCGCGCCGAGTTCGGCAGCAGCCTCACCTACGCCGAGGCGTGCCGCATCCCGCATCAGCCTGAAGGCGGTGCCGAAATCCTGGAACACGCCCTTGCCATCGAAATAGAGCCTCGCCAGCTTAAGCTTCGCGGCGCCGTTGCCCTGCCCGGCAGATTTCCGATACCAGTCCGCCGCCGCGGCATCATCTGCTGCGATGCCTTCGCCTGCCTCATACATCGCACCCAGGTTCAATTGTGCGACCGCATCGCCCTGTTCGGCGGCCTTGCGATACCATTGCACGGCTTCGGCATCATCCTCCGCCACGCCCTCGCCGTCATGGAGCAAAACGCCGAGACTGAGCTGCGCATCGGCATTACCTTGCTCCGCCGACAACCGATACCATTTCGCGGCCTCGGTATTGTTCTCGGCCAAGCCCTCGCCGTTATCGAGCATCACGCCAAGCACGAATTGCGCATCGGCATCGCCCGTCGCGGCTGCAAGGCGGAACAGTTGCGCCGCACCGGCAAGGTCCTGCGGCACGCCGCGCCCGTCACGCTTCAAGATACCCAGATTATGTTGGGCCACGGCAAATCCCTGTTGCGCGGCCCGCTCATACCAGAATGCCGCCAGCACCGCGTTTTCCGGCACGCCATCGCCAGTGTCATAGCGCGCGGCAAGCGATGTCTGCGCTTCGGCCAGTCCCTGCTCCGCGGCATCCCGCAAGAGTGCCGCGCCCTCGTCGCCGTCCTTTGGCACGCCCCGGCCATCGAAATACATAAGCGCCAGGTTGAACTTGGCGGAAGCACTTCCATTCTCGGAGCCCTTGCCATACCAGAATGCCGCCATCACAGGATCGGCAGGCAAGCCCCATCCGAAGAGATACATGGAACCTAGGTCAGCCTGCGCGTTGGCATAGCCCGCCTCCGCCGCTTTAAGCATGAGACTTACGGCCCTCGCCTCGTTCTTGGCCACGACTTCGCCCTGACGGTACACCGTGCCCAGCCGAAAGTAGCCCTCCGCCGAGCCCTGCGCCGCGGATTTCTCGAACCACGTCACGGCCTCGGCGCGGTTCTGCGGCGTTGCCGTTCCACGCCACAGCATCATGCCATAGGCGTTCTGCGCGTCCGGATTACCGGCTTCGGCGGCAAGCCTGAAAAGCCGCAGGGCCTCCGCCTCGTTCTTTGCAACGCCATCGCCGTCGAGGTGCTTCTTGCCGAGAATATAGTTGTCCTGTGCCGTCGTCGTGGCAACGGATTGCGCGGCCGCCGGCAATGGGCTTGAGACAGGAATCCAAAGTATCAACACTGCCAAGGCAGCTGCAAAGGGGCGGCAACCGATGCGCATGGCCTCGCGAGTCCTTCCGTCAACGCACCAACAGGGCCGTGGCAATCACCTCATCATGTTTTTGGAGGGTGCCGCCCTTTGCACCAGAGTTCCACAAAACCGCATCGGCATCAAGGGCATGCCTTTTCCGAGCCACCTCGCACAAAAACAAACGGCCGGGAATGACCCCGGCCGCTGAACTGCAATCCGTTGGAACCGATCAGGCGTGATCGTGGCCTTCATGGTCGTCGTGATCGTGAGAAGCCATAGCGGCCATGCTTTCGTCCTCGTCCTGCACCATCGCCTGAAGTTCTTCCTTGGTGACGGTCTTTTCCGTGACGGTGGCCTTGGCGACGATTCCGTCAACGACCTTCTGCTCGAAGATCGGTCCACGCAGTTCCATCATCGCTTGCGGGTTCTTGCGGTAGTAGTCGACCACCTGCTTTTCCTGGCCGGGGAACTGGCGCATGCGCGAGAACAGCGCCTGCTGCAGCTCCTGCTCGCCAACCTGGACGCCTTCCTTCTCGCCCATCGTGCCCAGCACGAGGCCCAGCCGCACGCGGCGCTCGGCGATGGCGCGGTATTCCTTGCGCGCATCGTCTTCCGTGGTGTTCTCGTCGGCGAAGCTCTTGCCGGCGCGCGTCATTTCCTGGCTGAGCGCATTCCAGATGCCGTTGAACTCGGCATCCACCAGCTTCTCGGGCAGTTCGAAAGAGTACATCTTGTCGAGCGCGTCGAGCACGTCGCGCTTCAGTTTCATGTTGGTCAACTGGGCGAACTCGCCGGTCATGCGCTCCTTCACCATGTCCCTGAGCTTGGCCAGATCGTCAAAGCCCATCTTCTTGGCGAACTCGTCGTCCATGACGGTGGCCTTCGGGCCTTCAACCTTCGTCACCTTGGTGGCGAATTCGGCGGCCTTGCCGGCAAGTGCGGGCACGCCATAGGTTTCTGGGAAGGTCACCTGCACCGTCACATCGTCGCCGGCCTTGGTGCCGATCAGCTGGTCCTCGAAGCCGGGGATAAACTGGCCCGAGCCGATTTCCAGCGCCACGTCATCCGCCGTGCCGCCCTCGAAGGCCGCGTTGTCGACGGTGCCGACGAAGTTGATGGTGAGCCGGTCGCCCTTCTCAGCGGCGCCCTGCTTTTCCTCGAAGTTCTTGGCCTGGCTCGAAAGCCTGGTCAGCGTTTCGCCGATATGGTCCTCGGTCACTTCCACCACATGGCGGGCGAGTTCGAGGCCAGCATGGTCCTTCAGTTCGAATTCGGGGATGATCTCGAAGGCGACGGAGAACGAGAGATCGCCTTTGCCGTCCATGATGGCGTTTACTTCAGCCTCATCCTCCGGAAGCTTTACTTCCGGCTGGTAGGCGGGCTTCAGATTCTTTTCGGCAAGCAGCTCCTTCGACTTGTCGTCGATGGTCTTCTGCACAACCTCCGCCATGGCCGATTTGCCATAGACGCGTTTCAGATGCGGCACCGGCACCTTGCCGGGGCGAAAACCCTTGATGTTGGCCTTGGCGGAGAGCTCCTTCAGCTTCGCGTTCAGCTCCTGGTCCAGTTCGGCGGCGTTGACCACCACCTTGTATTCGCGCTTGAGGCCAGTGCTGAGAGTCTCGGTAACCTGCATCGTTTTCGCTCTTGTCTTGACTTATGAATCTGTGGGCATCCGGCATGCTCGTGCATGGTGCGGGCGGAGGGACTTGAACCCCCACGGGTTTCCCCACAGGAACCTAAATCCTGCGTGTCTGCCAATTTCACCACGCCCGCGCACGAGCAAAAGCCTCGGGCCATTGCAATGGGCGCGGTCTATAGCAGAGGGGTTTCCGCTATGCCAGTGAAGAAAGAGAGTGCCGTCCGGTGGCCCGGCTTCAACCGCTGCACGGCCTCAACCCCAACCCAGGAAATCACCCCTGTCCATGCTGGAAAGGCTGGTGTTGGCCAAGGTCAACGTGCCCATTCCCACCACGTTGATGACCACGTCGCTGCCGCTCTGCGTGATGGCGAAACCGTCGTCGAGATCGGCATCGCCACGCCGGAATGACAATCCGAGCCCTGATACGTCGATGCGGTCGACGCCGTTTTCGAAATCCACCACCAGGTCATCGCCCAGAAGGCTCGACGTCTCCAGCGCCGAAACCGCAAAGGACGCGAAGGCAAATATATCCTTGCCTTGGCCACCTGTCATGGTGTCATTTCCCGACCGGCCTTGAAGCTGATCGTTGCCACGGCCGCCCAGCAGAATGTCGTTGCCACCAAATCCATAAAGCTGGTCGTTCCCGGCAAGCGCGTCGATCATGTCGCGGCCGGCGGTTCCCTGCAGCGCAGCCTTCACCCCGCGATCATTTCCAGCACTGCCGATAATATCGTTGGCGGCCTCCTGGCCGTTGATCGTGAGCGTGAACACATCGGTCACAGCCGCACCCAACCGATCGGTTGCCGTGAGCGTAATGTCGAGCGTTCCGTCGAAATCTGCCGGAGCTGAGCCACTGAAGCCATGGTTATATTCGACATTGAAACGAATGCCGCCCGTATCTTCGAAGAATTGCTCATCGAACGGTGCTGATACCGAGAAACTGTAGGTTAGCCAATCCGGAAGGGCCGAGCCGTCGGCAAGCGCCGCCGTGATAGTCATCAGCTCCGGATCGATCCGGCTGTTGTCCTCATCAATTCTAAAGCGGTAAGTCGGCGGATCGTTTGCATCCGAGAAGATGTCGCCGCCGAGCGTGATCTCGATCGGTGCGCCCGCGTCAAAAGCCTGATCCGCCACCGGATTGATGACGACCGGCGCATCGTTGACCTGATTAACAAGGATGTAGGCGGAAGAGCGGAAGGCCATTCCGTCCGTATTCACGGACAACACGAAGATCTCGAACTGGCCGAAGGCATTCGGTGGCGGCGTGAAGGTATAATTGCCGGAAATCTCGTTGAACTGCACACCGCTGAACGGATCGTCCACATCGTAGCCGGTAATGGTGAACTCACCTGTAAACGACGGAATGAGACTGCCGACCGCCGGGAGAAGTAGCGTCCCGTCCTCATTCATCGCATCGCCAATTGGCGGCGGCTTCTGCACAACATCAACAGTCACCGTCGCCTGCGACGTCGCCAGCCCATCAGAGATTTCATAGGTGAAGGTGTCGGTGCCGAAGAATTCGGCATTGGACTCATAAATGATCTGGCCACCGCTGATGTAGGCCGTGCCATTGGCCGGGCCCGCCGCGATCTGGATAAAAAGCGGGTCGCCATCAGGATCGAAATCATTGGTATCCGGGATGACGATGGCACCCGACAAATCATAGTCCTCAATGAAGAGCACGACCTCGTCGTCAGCAGCCACCGGCGCCGCGTTGCTGTC
>JBKJQU010000441.1:0-13993 GCA_046594995.1 Aestuariivirga sp. | reverse complement strand
AGCTCAATGATAAGCGAAGCGATTTCGGATTCCGGCATGTGCGCCTTGACCGTGTCCCAACCCGGCCAGCCGTCGCGCCCATCGAAGCCCAGCAACTGCCCGCGATGGCCCGTCACGATCTGGTTGACGCGCGGCGTCGCATCGCTCGGCACGTGGATGTCCGCCAGCACGATCGGCTCCAGCAGCACGGGCGAGCATTGCGGCATGCCGTCCGCCATGGCGATCCGCGCCGCCGTCTTGAACGCCATTTCGGAGCTGTCGACGTCGTGATAAGAACCATCCGACAGGTTCACCGAGAAATCGACCACAGCAAAGCCCAGTGGCCCATGCCCCATCCAGTCGCGCACCCCCTGCTCGACGGCCGGAATATACTGCTTCGGCACCACGCCGCCGGTGATCGTGTCCGAGAACACGAAGCCGGAGCCGCGTGGACCCGGTGAAATCTCCACCACCACATCGCCGAATTGCCCGTGGCCTCCGGATTGCTTCTTGTGCCGCCTGCGGATTTGCACCGGCTTCCGGATCGTCTCCTTGTAGGCGATGCGCCGCGGCTTTGCCCGGGCATGAACGCCGAACTTTCCCTCCAGCCGTTCCAGCGCCACGCGCAGATGCATTTCGCCCTGCCCCCACAGCACCATTTCATGCGTGTCGTGATTATGCTCCAGCGCCAGCGAAGGGTCTTCCTCGATGAGCTTGGCAATCGCACTCGTCAGCTTCACCTCGTCCTTGCGGTCGGAAACCGAAATCGCAAACCCATAGACGCCGGGCGCGGTCTCAAGCTTCACAAGCTGCGGCGTGCTGCCCTTCGCCGCCGAGATTGTCTCGCCGGTGCGGATGGGGTCGAGCCGCCCCAGCGCCACGGTATCGCCCGCCACCGCCTTCGCCACCTTGGCAGGCGTCGAGCCCATCAGCGTGAATACGCCCGCCGTTCGCGCGTCCTGCCCGTGTGACCCGTGGAACACCGTTCCATCCGCCACCTCGCCGGACAATATCCGCGCCAGCGAAAGCTTGCCGCCATGCGCGGTGTGGAAGGTCTTCAGCACCTGCGCCACGGTGCCGTTCTTCGTTAAGCCCAGCCGCTTCGCCGTCTCGGCCACGCCCGGCGCCTCATGCCGCAGCGCCTTCAGCAATCGCCCCACGCCATTGCCATGCTCGGCGGAGCCGAACATCACGGGCACGATCAGCCCCTCCGCCAGTTCGCGTGACAGGTCGGTGAACACCCGGTCGCGCGGCGGTTCCATGTCGGAAAGCAACTGCTCCATCAGCTCGTCGTCATGGTCGGCCAGCTTTTCCAGCATGGCGAAACGCTCGGATTTCTCGATGTCGGCAAGCTCGGCGGGCATGTCGATCAGCTTGCTCTCCTTATGCTCCTGGTAGACGAAGGCGCGTTCCAGCGCCAGGTCCACGAAGCCCATCACGATCGAGCCTTTCATGATCGGCAGCTGCCGCATGATCAGCGGCCTGGAGCTTGCAGGCTGCAGCCAGTCCAGCACCTCGCGCGGCCGCGTCTCGCTCTTGTCCACCTTGTTGATGAAGAGAAAGCGCGGCAGCCCGATCTCGTCCAGCTGCTTCAAGATCAGTTGCAGCGCGGGCGCTTTCTTGTCGTCGGCCTCGCACACGACGATGGCCGCATCGCACCCCGCGAGCACCGCGCGCGCATCCTGCGCGAATTCAATCGAGCCGGGGCAATCGATGAAGGTGTAGCTCTCGCCCATGAATGTGGTGGTGGCGGCATTGAGTTCCACGCTCATGCCATGGGCGCGCGCTTCCGGCGCCGCATCCCCGATGGTTGATTTTTCCGAGACCTTGCCCTGGCGCGGAACAGCGCCGGTGCGGAACAATATGGCTTCGAGAAGTGTGGTCTTGCCGCTCAGGTAAGGGCCCACGAGTGCGATGCACCGCGAGCCCGCAGGCCTTCTGCCGCTGTGTTGTTCCATGGCCAATCCTCCTTTGACTGCTCAACTCAATGTGCGTCGAAGGACCGCCCTTCTTGTTCTGGCGGGGTCACGACCGGGGGCGGTTCCACAGGCGAAAGCTTGACTCCGTTTCGAGGGAGCGGCAAGCGAAATCCGAACCGCCGCAAGACGAGCGAGACACAGATGGCAGAGTCAGCTACGCAAGCCCTGAGCGAAAGCCTCGCGGAATCGCAATGGTGGAGCGCGGAAGATATCGAGGCCGTGCAGACCAGGCTGCTCGAACGCCTTGCCCGCCACGCGCGCGAGCACGTGCCCTTCTACGCCAGAAGGCTCGATTCGCTGTTCACCAGGCGCGGCCACTTCAACATCGGCGGCTGGGAAGATGTTGAACCCCTCACCCGCAAGGATATTCTGGATAATTTCGAAGACCTGAAAGCCCGCGCGCGCCCGCCCGAGGCCGGAACCGTGGGCATCGTCTCGACGTCGGGCTCCACGGGAGCGCCGGTGAAGGTCCTCAAATGCAAGATCCAGTCGCGCGTGTCGATCACAGCCAGCGTCCGCTTCATGGACTGGCACGATATCGACTACACGAAAACCTTCGCGGCGATCCGCGCCTTCGTGCCCGGCAAGGCGGATTATCCCGCCGGCCACGTCCACACCTCGCGCTGGGGCGCCAACTGGCGCAATAGTCCCGGCCACGGAGCCTGGTGCGATCTCTCCACCTCCACCCACCCGAAGCTGCAACTCGAGTGGCTTCAACGCATGGGGCCGTGCTATCTCAACACTTTTCCGGTCAACCTTCTGGCGCTTGCCGATACGCTGGAGCAGAACCCGCATCTGAAGCCCGATATCCATGGCATCGTCACGCTCGGCGAAATGGTGAAGGCGGAACACCGCCAGCGCGCGCGCGATATCCTCAGTGCACGGATTTTTGACCAGTACACCACGATAGAGTGCGGCGTCATCGCGGGGCAATGTCCGGTCTCGGGCCAGATGCACCTGCAGGCCGAGCAGATGCGCCTCGATATGCTGAATGCCGAAAACGAGCCTTGCGCAGTGGGAGAAGAAGGCTTCGCCTGCCTTACGCCGCTCTACAGCTATGCGATGCCGCTCATCAAATATGTGATGAGCGATCTCGTCACCCTGCTGCCGCCCTGTTCCTGCGGCCGTGGCCTGCCGCATTTCACAATTGCCGGTGGCCGCCTGCGCAGCCGCTTCCGCTTTCCGGATGGAACGGTGCTGGCGCCTGATTTCACCATGTCGAAGAATGCCCATCTGGTGGGCGCCACGCGCTGGCAATGGGCGCAGGTGGGACCGGAAGAACTCGAGTTCCGTTTCGTCAGTTCACGGACGGTCAGCGAGACCGATTACGAGGCCATGCGCGCTCATGTCTTGAGAACGCTGAACCGCCCTGCCGCCGTCCGCTTCGTGAAGCTGGATGTCATGCCGCTCAGCCCCAGCGGAAAGCATTTCGATTACGTCTGCGAGTTGCCGGAAGCTTAGCTTGCCAGCGCCAGCGCACGCTCGGCGATCACGCGCGCCGGATTGGCATTGCGCCACGGCTCAAGCGACACGGCAAGCACCCGCGCCGCCTCCCGCATGGTCTCGCTTTCCGCTGTTTCGCGGATGACGCGGGCCAGTTCCGCTGCCGTGCGCTGTGCGGGCTTCACAATTATGCCTACCCCTTTTGCCACAAGGCTCCGGGAATTCGAGTAATGCTCCTGGTGCCTGGGCAGCATCACCTGCGGAACACCCGCGAAGGCCGCTGCTGAGCAAAAGCCAAGCGAACCCTGATGGATGGCCACGGCGCGGCCGGGCATTGCACGCCGAAGGCTGAAAGGTTCGTCCGACAGGCGCAGGCTGGTGCCCTGCGTTCGCTTCCGCGTGCGCCGCATCGGCTCGCCCATGTAGATATCAATCTCGACGCCGCTCCGGATCAACCCGTCCAGGATGGCATCATCGAACTGCTGTTTCTGGTGAAAATACGCCAGCCCTCCGGAATGCCGGTCCTCCATCACAGGCACGCCGTCCGGCATGATTGATCCCAGCCAGTCCCTGCCGGGAAAGTCCGCATAGGGATCGAGGTCTGGAACCGTGCACAGGCCATAGGCATCGGCCTCGTTGATTTGCGGAAGCCGCTCGAGCACCCGCGCGCCCACATGCCGCAGCACCACGTTGAAGCGTTCCAGCAGTTCTTCCTCGCTCGCATAGAACGGTCCGGCGGCCTTGGTCACCGGTGGAAAGGTCGGCAAATCGACGGGGGGAAGCGAATAGCCAATGCCGCAGGCCACGGCCGGCACACGTTTCGCCGCCAGCATCGTGGCCGATGGCGCATAGTCCGCGATGATCACATCCGGCCTGGCCGCCGCGATCAGCAGATCCCATTCCTCGAAATAGCGAAGGCTTTCCCAGCTCTCGTCGACCAGCGCTTCGCCGATCATTCCGCCAAATGTTCGGTGCGGCTGCAGTGTGGTGAGGGGCGTGAAACCGGGCTTGATGAAGCGGCGCGGCGTTTCGACGATCAAATGCGCGTCTATCCCCACGCTGAGGCCGGGATCAATATCCCGCAAGGCGAAAACCAGTTCGATGTTTTCTGAAAGCGCGCGCAATTCACGCGCGACACCTGCCAGCAGCATCACATGCGCAAGGCCTTCGCCGAACTCCCAGGCCAGCAGAACGCGGCGGGCCATCAGGCAATCCGGGAATCAAACGGGCCGCATGTCATGCGGCCCGCCAGAATGATCAGGCGTCGCAGTACGGGATGCAGCCTTCCTCGCCGCCGCCGCCTTCTTCACCGCCGCCGCCTTCTTCGCCACCACCACCGGTGTCCTGGTTGCTGTAGGCGCTGCCGCCGGCATTGAACGCATCAAGGCCACGGTTGCGCGGATCGTCCTCGCGATGACGGCGGATCAGCGTCTTGGAAGAATCACCGCCGAAGTAGATTTTCAGGCCGGCGCTGATCGACATATAGTCGTCGTCGCCGATTTCGCCCTTGGCGGTCAGTGCCAGCGGCAGGCCAGTGTCGGCGATCAGCCATTCCATGGCCAGGTTTCCGCTGGTGAAGCCGGCAACCGAGCTGGCGCCGACGCTGAAGCGGAGATTGTCGGTCGCGTACAGAGCGAGATCGACCTGCGCGAAGAGCTCGTCGCTCGGGTCCAGTCCCTCGACGTCGAGGCTCATGTAGCCGCCCCAGGCTTCCAGCGAGAACTGGCCGGCGTAGAGTTCGACTTCCGGTCCGATGAAGAACAGGTTCGCGTTATCGGAGAAACCCGCACCGCCCACGATGCCGACGAGATAGGCATCGGGATCACGGGTGAAGAAGTGTGCTGCGCCGCCCACAAGGGTGCTGCCGAATGTATCGGTCACGGCCACGTCGCCCTGAAAGCCGAAGTCTTCACCGATCGGAAGGCTGAACGACGCGCCGCCGTAGATCAGCGTATCATCGCCGAAATCTTCAAGGTCGGCATAGCCGCCGCCGATTTCGAGCTTGCCGTTCGGTCCCGAAACAGCCGGGAGACCATAGCTGGTGGCATCGGCCGCAAAAACCGCACCGCCGCCAAACGTTGCTGCGGCCATGGTGCCCGAGAGCACGAAAGACGCCAACCTGATCTTCTTTTTCATGCAATCCCCGCCAATGTGCCTCGTAATTGCCATCACGATTAACACCATCAGGAGCCTTAGGGCAAGATCAGGACAGGTTTTGGCCGCTCAATTCACCACAAAAAGCCTAAGTGATGCCAAAATGTGACGTGTGCGCTGCGGCAACCGGGCGCAGACAGCGGCTGCGGAGCCGGTCACCAGCGTGACCGTACCCCGCAGTCTGCGAATCAATTGGATTCGAGTGTCAGGCTGCCGATACCACCGGCAATGTTCAGGCCCGTTTGCGCCTGGATGCTCAGCGGCTGGAGGTTGATCGACTTGCGGAAACCGCCGATCAGCACATTGGCGCCAAGACCGCCGATCACGGTCGCCTCGGCAGAAACGCCCGTGTACTGGCCTTTGAGCGAACCCTGGTCGATCTTGCCGGGCGCGAACACCACCCAGGCAATTGTAGTCTGCCCGGTCACGCCGATATCGATGCCGAGCTTGCCGAGCTGCCCGGAATAATGTTCGATCTTGCCGCCGCCCGACGGCTGGTAGACGCAATCGATGCCCTTGGACGAGCCGATGATCCAGCCCACGCCACCTTCCACGCTGCAGGTCAGCATGCCAACCTTGATGCCGCCCTTGGCGAGAGCTGGCGAGGCGGCAAGCCCCAGTGTGAGAAGCGCTGCGGCAATGATCTTTTTCATGATGGTTCCCTGCGTTGTGGTTGGCCTCTCCAATCCCCGTCCATTGTGTTCGCAATGGGACGTGCCGGGAGAGGCCCGCCGCTAACGCAGGGAAAAGTGCGATTTACTCGGCGTATTCGAGGGTCAGGCTCGAAAGCCCTGCCGCAACGTTGAGGCCGGTCTGGCCCTTGACGCTCAGCGGCTGGAGATTGATAGAGCGTTCGAAACCGCCCACCAGCACATTGGCGCCCAGGCCCGCACCCACCGTGGCTTCGGCGCCGGCACCGGCATAGGTGCCTTCAAGCGCGCCCTTGCCGGTCTTGCCGACGGCAAATACGATCCAGGCCATGGAAGCCTCGCCCGTCACGCCGATGTCGATGCCGAGCTTGCCGATGCTGCCGTTGTAGCGCTCGGTACGGCCGGTGCCGTCGCCCTTGAACGTGCAGGAGACATCCTTCGAAGAGCCGATGATGAACCCGGCACCCGCCGAGACATCGCAGTCCAGAACGCCGACCTTGGCCGCATCCTTGGCGAGTGCCGGTACGGCGGTGATGGAAATGGCGAGTAGCGAGGCAGCGATGATCCGCTTCATGACGGAGTTCCTTTCAATTGAGGGATTTGACACCCCTCAACGCGGGAACTCCGGCATGGTTCCGAAGCGGTCTCAGTTGGCTCCGCCTGCGAGGTAATCGGGCTTGCCGATCTCGACGCCGCAATGGCGCAGGATGGCGTAGGCCGTCGTGATGTGGAAAAAGAAATTCGGCTTCGCCCAGCGCTCGAGGTAATCGGCGCCGGTGAAGCTCATGTCGCGGCCACCAGCCTTCAGGCTGATGGCGCGGGACTCGGCACCTTCGAACTGCTCTTTCGTCAGTGTACCGAGGAAATCGATGGTCTTCGCGATGCGTGCCTGCAATTCCGCGAAGGTCTTCTCCTCATCCGGAAAGCTCGGCACCTGGATGCCGGCAAGCCGCGCACCCGCACCCTTGGCCGAGTCGGTTGCGATCTGCACCTGCCGCGTCACCGCGAACATGTCGGGGAACAGCCGCATGCTCAGCATCACCGCGGGTTCGATCTTCTTCGCCTCGCAATGGGCTTCCGCCTTCTTCAGAATGGCAGACAGAGACTTCAGGAAGTGCACGAAATAGGGAACCGAAGTATCGAACATCATTTGGAAATTCCTTTAGCGCAAGTTGCCGCAGAAGCGCTGGATGCGGTTGCACGCGTCTTCGAGGGTCGAAGTCGCGGTAGCGTACGAGATGCGGAAGAACGGCGACATGCCGAAAGCCGCGCCATGAACTGCCGCCACACCTTCGGCGGCAAGAAGCTCCGTCACGAAATCCTCGTCATTCCTGATGACATTGCCCGAAGGCGCCGTCTTGCCAATGGTGCCGAGGCATGAGGGATAGACATAGAATGCACCTTCGGGCGTGGGGCACGAAATGCCCTTGGCCTGGTTCAGCATCGAGACGGCGAGATCGCGCCGCTCCTTGAACACCTTGTTGTTTCGCGGAATAAAATCCTGCGGCCCGTTCAGCGCCTCGACCGCCGCCCACTGCGCGATGGACGAAGGATTGGACGTCGACTGCGACTGCAGCTTCGACATCGCCTTGATCAGCTGTTCCGGTCCCGCGCCATAGCCGATGCGCCAGCCCGTCATGCAGTATGCCTTCGAAACGCCGTTCATCGTCAGCGTGCGGTCATAAAGCTTCGGCTCGATCTGCGCCGCCGTCGTGAATTCGAAATCGTCGTAAACGAGATGCTCGTACATGTCGTCGGTCAGCAGCCACACATGGCTGTGCTTCACCAGCACGTCGGTGATGGCTTTGAGCTCGGCGCGCGAATAGGCGGCACCCGAAGGATTCGACGGCGAGTTGAGGATCAGCCATTTGGTCTTCGGCGTGATCGCCTTCTCGAGGTCTGCGGCCTGCAGCTTGAAGCCATGCTCCATCTTGCAATCGACGACCACTGGAACGCCGCCTGCCAGCATCACGATATCGGGATAGCTCACCCAGTAGGGCGCTGGCACGATCACTTCGTCGCCGGGGTTCACGGTTGCCATAAGCGCGTTGAACAGCACCTGCTTGCCGCCGGTGCCGACCGACACCTGGTTCGGCTTGTAGTCCAGCCCGTTTTCGCGCTTGAACTTGTCGCAGATCGCCTTCTTGAGTTCGGGAATGCCGTCAACCGCGGTATACTTGGTCTTCCCCGCCTTGATCGCCGCGATCGCCGCATCCTTGATATTGTCGGGCGTGTCGAAATCGGGCTCGCCCGCCGCCAGCCCGATCACGTCCTTGCCCTCGGCCTTCAGCGCCATGGCCTTGTTGGAAATGGCGATGGTGGCGGATGGCTGGATGCGGTTCAAAGCGTCGGAGATGAAGCCCATGGCGGAAACCCTTTCGAAATGCGGGGTTTCTCTAGGACGGAGCAGTCCGGGGGGCAAGCCTCAATCCGCCGCATCATATGCGTTGCCGGAATATGGCAAACTCGTTTCCATGTCGGAGAATCCCTTTCTCATCGCCGGCGGCGGCATTGCGGGCCTTGCAGCGGCCTTGGGGCTGTCGCGCGCCGGTCTGTCCAGCCACCTGTTCGAGCAGTCTGCCGCTTTCGAGGAGGTGGGTGCCGGCCTCCAGATGTCGCCCAATGGCGTAGCCGCGCTGCAGCAACTGGGCGCCTGGGAAGCAGTCGAGCCCGCTTGCGTCATCCCGTCTGAAATCCATGTGCGCGATGGTGTCTCGGGCAGCCTTCTCCAGCGCATCCGCCTCGGCAAGCCCTTCGAGGCACGATTCGGCGCACCCTACCGTGTCTGCCACCGGGCCGATCTGCTGTCGGGCCTTCTCGCCACGGCCCGTACCCTTTCTTCCATCACGTTGGAAACGGCTGCGCGGGTCACCGGGGCTGACGTTGAGGCCCCGTCGCTCGCACTCGCAGACGGTCGCAATGTGACCGGTGCGGGGATCATCGCGGCCGATGGCATCCGCTCCGCGCTGCGTGGCCTCATTTGCGGCAAGGCCGATCCGGTGCCGCGCGGGCAAACCATATTCCGCGCGCTCATCCCTCTGAGGGACGTTCCACCCGAAATCGAGGCCGATTGCGTCACCCTCTGGCTCTACCCCGGAGGCCACGTGGTGCATTATCCCGTCAGCAACTGGCGCAGCTTCAACATCGTGGCGGCAGTCGATACCCCAAACCAGCACGAAGGCTGGAACACCACGGCCCAGCGGCGCGAAGTCACCTCCTGTTTCAACAACGCCTGCGATGCGCTCATCCCCCTGCTCGAGGCACCCGTGTCGTGGCTCAAATGGCAAGGCGCTGACTTGAACGAACTTCCCCGCTGGTCGAAGACAAATGCCCTGCTGATTGGCGATGCCGCCCACGCCACGCTCCCCTATCTCGCGCAAGGGGCTGTCATGGCGCTGGAAGATGCCTGTGTTCTTTCGCGTGAAATGTCGCGCGGGCTGGCGCCGGCATCGGCCTTCATCAACGTCGAGACGATCCGGCGCAAGCGCACCGCGCAAATCCAGCAGCAGTCACGCCGGATGGCTAAAATCTACCACGCCTCGGGGCCGGTGGCGCTGGCTCGCAACGCAGTGTTGCGTTTCGGCGGAACCAGCCTGGCACTGCGCCAGATGGAATGGATCTATCGCTGGAAACCCTGAAACCCTTGCAAGATCCGGCCCCCGAAAACCGGAGGCCGGACCATGATCGGAATCTGCAGCTGCAGCGAAGCCTAGCGCTTGCCCCTGCCCCTGCCGCCCTTGTCATTGTCGCCCCTGAGTTCGTCGCCCTGTTTCACGGCAATCTTGCAACGGTTGTTGGAGCATTTGACAATCGCCGGCGTGTGGCAGCTGGCGCCAGCCTGCCTCATCCAAATCGGCAGGCCGCTCTTCTTCACATTCGTCTCGCAGCACTGCAGGACGGCGCGGCGGCTGGGACCTTCGCAGGTCGATACGCTGGTTGCCGCGCTAGCCTGTCCGGCCTGCGCGAACATCATGAAGGCACTGACGACGCCAAAGGCTGAAGCGGCGATCAGGTTACGCTGTGTGTGGGTCCGGGTCATGTTTCTCTCCTGTTGTTGTGTGATGCTTGCTGCATCGATGGGAGGAGACTGCCTCATGCCCGCTGAGCCGGCCCTGAATGCCGCGTTCATCGAGAATTCATCTTGCAGACGGCGGCGGCATGCTAAATTCGTGATGGAATGCGTCCGCCATGCTGCGCGTAGCGTACCCAGTCCATTCATCAAGGGAGACGGACATGTTGAAGATCATGACATTGGGTTTTGGAGCACTTCTTGCGCTCTCCACGGCGTCCTTCGCTGCGGGCGAGAGCGACTCACCCGACAGCACGGTCACCCAGAAGTGCAAGAAGGGCGAAGTCTGGGACAAGGCCAAGAAGAAATGCGTCAAGGTTGAATCCGGCATCCTGCCCGACGAGGACCTCTACCAGCAGGGCCGCGCACTGGCCAAGGCCGGGCAATATGACTGGGCCATCCAGGTGCTCGCCGTGGCCCAGAACCAGCAGGACCCCCGCGTGCTGAACTATACGGGCTACAGCCACCGCAAAGCGGGCCGCCTCGAAATCGGCATCAGCTATTACCGCCAGGCCCTCGCCATTGACCCAAATTTCAACCTCGCTCGCGAATATCTGGGCGAAGGCTATATCGCCGCCGGCCGCGTCGACCTTGCAAAGACCGAACTCGCCGCCATCGAAAAGAGCTGCGGCACGACCTGCGAGGAATACAAGGATCTCGCCGAAGCCATCGCCACCGCGAACTGACTCTCCCGGAATCCCCTCCCCTAACTTGGGGAGGGGTGTGATGATATCAACTTAAGGGCTGCATCTGTCGGTGGCTAATTGCCCTAATGTTGGAAGTTTGTCTTGAGCAACGATAGAGTGAATAGTGCGTGTTTCATATTTCGATAAAGGAGCGAAATAGGCGAAATTCTATTCATAGTCCACTTTGAGACTGCTATCCCTCGTCGCCCACATGACCAAATGATACACCGAAACCACAATTCGAGAAAAAACCGATATCATAGTATAAATGGGGCCGGTCGGATCTTTTGAAGCGCATTTCGAAGACTGTTCCTTCGACATCCCTGAACTCCACAAAAATGAAGTCCTCAGCCTTCCATGATGTTGCTTCACGTCTGGTCGGACGCCATTCAGAAGTGACGCCCTCCGGCGTTGGATTTGATACAGAATCAAGAAGAACTTGTTGCGCCCTCGGAATCCAAGCGTTTGCGTCCGATTTGGTGCAAACCTGATGATAATATGAAAAGTTGTATAAATAGTAGATGCCAGAAGTCAAACTAACTACCAGACCTGATAATAGGAAGCGCGACTTCCACTTTCTTTTCATCTGGTTTTCTCTAAACCAAAAATCAAAATAGACTTCATGGCGCAAATCAACTTCCTGCATGACCCTGACAATTCTAGCTTCTGCAAGCAAACCTGCGGCCGGAACAGCCGTATCACGAACTAATCTTTGAGCAGGGTTGGGTCACCCACACACTCTGCTCTCATTTCTGCGGCACAACCCACTCTACCGTCCCACGTCCCCACTCGCCCAGCCCCAGCCGCTGGGCCAGCGCCGGAACGATCACGCGCAAGTCCTCATCTAGCTTCCACGGCGCGTTCAGGATCAGCAGCCCCGAACCCGCCAGCCCTCCGGCATCGAAGGCCTCGCGCACCTTGAGTTCAACCTTTAGGCTCGAAGCAACGCCCATCGCCTGAACCTCGCTCGACAGCACAGACTCAAGCCCATCGGCCTTCACCGGATACCACAGCATGAACACGCCCTGCGCAAAGCGGCGCAACCCGTGGCGGATCATGCGGATCACCCTGTCCGCCTCGTTCTTCACCTCGTAAGGAGGGTCGATCAAAATCACGCCGCGGCGTTCTGGCGGCGGCAGGTTCGCCTTGATGCAGATCTCCGCATCAAGCTCCGTCACCTTCACCCGCTCATCCCAGCCAAGGTTCCTCTGCAGCGTCTTCGCGTCTTCCGGGTGAAGCTCATTGGCGATCATCCGGTCGTCATCGCGCATCAGGCTTAGCGCCAGATCGGGCGAGCCCGGATACTGAATGAGTCCGCCATGCGGGTTGAGCTTCGCAATCGCCTCACGCCATGGCGCGATCAGCGCTTCAACCTCGTCGGAAAACGGCTCGGTCATCTTGGCCAAACCCGTTTCCCATTCCCCGGTCTTGCCCGCCTCGATGCCCCTGAGATCATAAACGCCGATCCCCGCATGCGCGTCGATCACGCGGAACGGTTTGTCCTTCTTCTTCATATGCTCGATGACGCGCGCCAGCACGATATGCTTCAGCACATCCGCATGGTTTCCGGCATGATAAGCGTGACGATAGTTCACGCGCGGAACACGAAGAAAGCACCCACGGCGATGAACGAGAAGCCGATCAGGTGGTTGATGGTGATAGCCTGCTTCAGGAAGAACACCGAAAACACGGCAAACACCGCGAAGGTAATCACTTCCTGTATGGTCTTGAGTTCCGCCGCCGAATAGACCCGATAGCCGATGCGGTTCGCCGGCACCGCCAGCCAGTATTCGAAGAAGGCGATGCCCCAGCTCACCATCACCGCCATCCACAAGGGCTTGCTGGTGTAGTTCAGGTGCCCGTACCACGCGAAAGTCATGAACACGTTGGAGGCGATAAGCATGATGATGGGAAGAACATAGGCGGACGACAGGAACTGCATGAAGGCATCTCGAATTGAAAAAATTGGAATGAAGTGGATTACATCCGTTTCTAAAAGTTGTAAGAACTTGTGCATATACGCCACCTGGTCAAAATCAAACTGCAGATCGAAGACCTCTGTCATGAATAAAATGCAAGTGCATCTGTTGTCTGTCGCTCAGGCCTTGTCTCTGAGAATCGAGTTGAACCCCGCTTTTGCATTCTCAAACGGAAACCCATTTTACTTTGATGTACTGTTCCCGGATTTTGGAGCGCCAAATGGCATGCTTATTTCTGACTCTGATAGAGCAAGAGCAATTGGCGCTAAAGGACACAAGTTGGTTTTCAGCAAAGGCTATGGGTATTCAAGCTGGGATGAACCTGCTGACGGAAAATCATTCGATCCGGATTGTGATCTTGAGAGTTTCATTGAAGTATTCTCAGACTGGGGTTGGTCCGGAGACGAAAGCAAACGTCCCAAATGGCTGATCAGTCCCGTATATGAATGCGACTCTGACGACTGTTTGGGTTAACGGATGAAGCGCAGTATCATCTGAGGTTCCAGAATCTATCTTGTTAGCGTGATCGACGGCAAATCGATCATCGTCCCGTCCTGCCCGAGGTTCACATAGAGAACGCGGTCGGGAAAATCCTTGTGCACCATGAAGAAGCCGATGAAGTCGGCGGCATAACCAAGATCGCCGCATGCGGGTTCCGAAACCTCGTCGGATGGCTGCGCATCATAAGCCGCCTTGCGCTTGCCAATGGGCATCACATGCCACTGCGTCCAGCCTGCGGGTGCCGCCTGCTCTTTTGAATTTTCGAACACGCATTCGGCATCGTCCAGCACCAGGCCCTTGGCCTTCAGCTCGGGCAGCAATTGCTCAGGGGAAAGCCCGCCATCCTTCCGGAACTGCCGCACCACGGGAAATGGATCGCCTGCATCCACACTCAGCGCGAACAGGTCGCTCGCCTCGTCATAGGACACGGCCCAGCGGCCATTGTCGAACGTGCAATCCTCCGTCCACAACCCGATGCCCGTGCCGGTCTTCCACGACCAGACGCAGGATTTCTTCTCGGTATTGTAGATCGGCACGGCGGGCGCACCCTCCG
>JBKJQU010000382.1:0-10866 GCA_046594995.1 Aestuariivirga sp. | reverse complement strand
CGGGCAGGAATTCGCAACGGCGATCCAGTATGACCTGGCCATTATCGTCGTCGTCGTCGACAATGGCATGTACGGCACCATCCGCATGCATCAGGAGCGCGAATATCCGGGCCGCGTCTCCGCCACGGAGCTACGCAATCCGGACTTCGCCGAACTCGCGCGCGCCTATGGCGGCCATGGCGAAACGGTGCGGAAGACGGAGGAGTTCTCCGGTGCGCTGGAGCGGGCGCGTGCCAGCGGCAAAGCCTCGATCATCCATTGCCTGATTGACCCGGAAGCGATCACGCCCAGCCGCAGCCTGAGCGACATCAGGAATGCGGCGCTGAAGAAGTGAAGTGGCGGAGCGCAGCGTGGCGGATGCTTCGAGGCCCGGCTATGCCGGGCACCTCAGCATGAGGTTTTTATCTACCATCACCTCACCCTGAGGTGCCCTGCGCAGCAGGGCCTCGAAGGGCGCTCGACGCGATGCAGCCTACCCCTTCCGGATCAGCAACTCGCGCGCTGTTGCTTCATTCGTGATCAGCACATTGCAGCCGATCAGCTTGATGGCGCCCAGCAGGCATTCGACCTTCTCGTTGCCGCCCGATGCAATCACGCGCGTCGGTACGCCGCGCAGTTGCTCGATCGGGAGCGACATCGCGCGGCTGTTCACCGGATGGTCCACCAGCCGGCCTTCGCGGTCGTAAAAATTGAACAGGAGATCGCCCACGGCACCCATCTTCATCAGCGCCGCGCGTTCTTCATCGCTGATGAGATTAAAGCGGAAGGCGGTGGAAGATGGTGCGAGCGTGCCGACGCTGAGAAGCGCCATGTCCAGCCGCTCGGCGCGGCGGAAGATGTCGCGAAGCCCGCAGCGCTCGATCAGCGCCTCGCGTGTTTCGGGGCTGTCCACCACGGCGGGCGCCTGGAACAGATAGCAATCCGCGCCCATCATGCGCGCGAACTGCCAGGCGAATTCCGCCGGGTTGAACTTGCGGGCCTGAACGATGCCGCCGAGGAGCGAGATGACCTGGACGTTCTCGAGTTCGCGCGGCGCCAGCGTCGAGAGTGATTCGTACAGCGTGGCGCCCCAGCCCACTCCCACCGTCATGTCGTCAGTAAGCGTGTCGGAGACATACATGCCGGTCGCCACGCCGATGGATTTCGCGACATTTTCCGGCATCACCGGTTCCGGCACAACAACCGCTTCCTTGAAGCCGAAGGCCTGCTTCAGCTGGGCCTCGAGTTCGAAGCATTCAGAAACTTCGCCCTCGATCCAGATCTTCACTTCGCGCTGCTTGATGGCCTCGTTGATGTTGCGCACCACCGTGACACGGCCGATCCCGAGCCTGTCGGCGATCTCGTTCTGCGTCAGGCCTTCGACATAATACATCCAGGCAATGCGCATACGATTGCGGGCGATGCGTCCTGCTCCGCGGTCGGCACTGAGCGGACGGGTCTTGCGTGACGGGCTTTTATCCAACATGCTGGCCAGCGTTGATGTGTTCCAGAGCTAGTTTGCCGGAGGATACATATTTATGCAAGCTGGCACTTATGTAGCGCAGCGCGAGCAAGCTATTGATTAGGTGGATCATTTTTCTCGTGCGTTACAGGGATGTGGCTTGTTGCACAGCAATAATGGGCATCTTCTGGCTTATGATGCAGTGCAAAACCTTGTTGCAACGCCGCAATACGAAACATTTGCATTCGTTAGTGTAATTTAGTACGCTAATTGAATTCGTTGCCTTGCGGACCGTCGCGACAGAACAAGCGGCCGCACCTGGGAGGATGTTCGTTGACGGACGCATCAAGGCCTGACTCTATGTCTTTTGCGGCACCGCACCGGCTGAACCCCTGCACGCCAGCTTCCGTAAATTCACATGCACGGAAAAGCCTCGCCCATGTCTGGCCTGACATGACGCTCAGGCAAGACAACACAGGCCGCTTCAATGGAGGAAAGTAATGCAGATTTCGAAAACCGGGTCGATGACCCGCCGTTCCCTGCTGAAGTCCACGGCCGCGGCAAGTGCTGCGCTGGTGGCGGGAACAGGCGGCGTTTCATTGTTCAACGTCCGTAGCGCCTATTCGCAGAACCTGCCAAACCCGGCAGACGTGCTGGCGAAGATCAACGTCGGTAACTTCGTCAAAAAGGAATACCGCGACCAGTATAAGCTCGGCGACAATGACGAACTGTGGGATCCGAAGAAGGATTGGATCCGCACCGCCGACTGGGAAGCCATCCGCAAGGAGCACGCCGGCAAGACCGTGCGCTTCGCTGTGGGCGCTGCCGACCGTGAATCGGCCCAGGAACAGACCCAGCCCTTCGCTGATCTTTCGGGCATCAAGATCGACGTCGTGTCGATCCCGGATGATGCCATGTACGACAAGGTCGTGGCCGAATTCCTGTCTGGCAATGCTGGCTTCGACGCCATCCAGTTCTTCTCGCCATGGCTCGGCGACTTTGCCGCCCAGGGCTTCCTGAAGCCGCTGGACGAATATGTTGCCAAGTGGGCGCTGCCCTTCGACGACTGGTACGAGACCTATCAGCGCAACTACGGCCACTGGGGCGACAAGGGCATCCTCGGCATTCCCTTCGACTGCGACATCCAGCAGGTCCACGTGCGCCCGTCGATCTTCAAGAAGATCGGCATCAACGAGATCGACCGCGTCAACACCATCCCGTCTTACGACGAGATGCTTCGCATCGCGCCGGAACTCAACAAGGCAGAACCCGGCGTTGCCGGTATCGGCCTGATGGCCGGCCGCGGCTTCTGGGCCACCTATGCCTGGGAGCACATCGCCGCGCAGTACGGCATGATGCTGTTCAACGACAAGTGGGAACCGATCTTCAACGGCGATGCCGGTGTGAAGGGCCTCGAAATGCTCGCAGCCCTTTCCAAGCACGCCATCGAAGGCGTGGCTGCGGCCGACTGGCCGACCAACCGCGCGGCAATGCTCGGCGGCCAGATCGCCTGCAACATCTCGTGGCAGGATACCGGTACCCAGGCGACCCGTGCTGACCAGTCGAAGATCGGCGATGATATCGTCACGCTGTATGAGCCGCGCGTTGCCGGTGGCACCTATGCGCCGCCGAACATTGCCGGCTCGACATCGGTTGTCGCCTCCACCTCACCGGAACCGGAAGCGGCATTCCTCATGCTCGCCTTCCTGACGACATCCTCGATCATGGCCATGAACGAGGCCAATGCCAACGGCGTTGCACCGGGCACCAAGTCGGTGCTGAGCAACGAGAAGCTCCGCGCTGTCTCGCAGCCTGCCAAGGTCTGGGCGGAAAGCCTGGATTACGCCTGGTGCGCGCCGCGCATTCCGTCGGGCTTCCAGGTCGAGCAGGAAATCGGTTTCCTCGTCAACGAAGTGATCGTTGGCACCAAGAAGCCGAAGGAAGCGCTGGATGAAGCGGCAGGCAAGGTGAAGTCCATCATGGAAAAGAACGGCTTCTACAAGGGTGCCGATCCCATGAACTTTGCCGCGACAGAACCTGGCCTCTGGATCGGCAAGGGCAAGGCTGTTCCCTTCTGATACTCCCTGAAAACTGGTGGCCGGGGGAAACCCCGGCCATTTTCAAAAGACCAGATTCAGTGACACGACCGTTACGCCCGCGAATGTGGGACGACGCAAGGTAACTGAGTTCCGAGAACGAGCGCAGATTGTGCGCAGAGTAAACCGAACATGACCGCCACCACGCTCCCGGCAACCACCGCTGCCCACTCGACGATCCGCCGCCGTTCGCGCTTCATGCGCAAGGCTTTCCCATATTTCATGGTGGGACCGGCTGTCATTTATCTGTTGGGCATTACGCTGTGGCCCGGCGCCTTCGCGCTATACCGTTCATTCTACACCGGCAAGTTCAAGTGGGACTATGTCGGCTTCGAGAATTATCAGACTCTTCTGGGAGACGAGCATTTCTGGACTGCCGTGTGGAACACCCTGTTGCTGGGTTCGATCACGCTGACCATCGAGTTTGCCATTGCCCTCCTTCTTGCCGCGCTGGTCTATCGCTCGCCCTGGGTAAAGGGCTGGCGCATCCTGTTCATGCTGCCGATGCTGTTCATGCCTTCGGCAGTTGGCTACCTGTGGAAACTGATCTTCAACGACGGCCGGGTGATGGCCGATCTGCTTAACCGGGTTGGCCTGGTGGACGGCGGCGTTGACTGGATGGCGCACACCTTCAACGCGCGCTTCGTGCTTGTGCTCGTCGATGTATGGCAATGGACGCCCTTCCTCTTCATCATCCTCGTGGCCGGCCTCCAGGGCCAGGACAAGGAGATCGAGGAAGCCGCACGGTTGGACGGCGCATCCTTCACCAGGATGTTCTGGAACATATCGCTGCCCTTGCTCCGCCCCATCATTGCCATTGCGCTTGTGTTGCGCGGGATTGACCTTCTCAACAACATGTCGGCGGTCAACATCATCACGCAGGGTTCGCCCGCCGGCGACACCGAGACGCTGAGCTACTTCATCTACCGCACGGCTTTCCGCAGCTTTGACCACGGCTATGCCTCCGCGGCTTCCGTGCTGCTGCTTATCGCCACCGTCATTCTGTCGCAGGTGCTGGTTCGCAAATTCTTCAGGTCAGGAACCGAATCATGAGCAAGCGCCTTGACGGCCCGCGCTGGGGCTGGGTCATCCTTTCCATCTGGGGTGTCTTCGCTCTGCTGCCGATCATCTATTTCGCGTCGATCGCGCTGCGTCCCCGCACCGAAATCATCGCGCCGGTGCCGATCTATTTCCCGACGCTGACAACGGAAACCTGGTTCAAGATCTGGACAGAATGGCCGATCGGCCTGTATTTCTACAATTCCATCGTCGCCGTCTCCGGCAGCGTGTTCATCTGCCTTGTCCTCGGCGTTCCCGCCGCCTATGCGCTGGCACGGTATAAATTCAAGGGCAATGCGGACATCGGTTATTACATTCTCTCCACCAAGATGATGGCGCCCGCCGCCGTGGTGGTGCCCATGTTCTTCCTGTTCGGGAAGCTGAAACTCATCGATTCCGTCTGGGCCCTCATGCTGGTTTATGCCGCGATGAATCTGTCGATCGTGGTGTGGATCATCCGCAGCTACATGATCGACATTCATCCCGAAATCGAGGATGCCGCGCGCACCGATGGCGCCTCAGACCTGCGCATCCTGTGGGAAATCATCATCCCCATGTGCCTGCCGGGAATTATCACCGCCGCGGTGATCGCCGCCATCTTCGCTATGAACGAGTATCTGTTCACCCTCATCATTGCATCCAAGAATGCCTATCCCCTGTCGGTGGCACTCGCCAACTTCTCGGGTGGATCCGATGGCATCATCTACAATGCCATCGCCCTGGTCGGCTTCCTCGCCTTCTTCCCGGCGCTGCTTCTGGTCATCCTGATCCAGAATCATCTCTCGCGCGGCTTGACGATGGGTGCCGTTAAGGGCTGATATGGGCTCCATGACCACTGCTTCGCGTTATCCCGGCACGCCCATTGCCGCACATGCCGTTTGCGCCGCCGCCGGCATGCGCGACGGACTGCGCGCCGCCCAGTTCTATGTCCGTGACCTGTCCAATGCGGACCGCTTCGGTTCCTCCGAGCCCCGGCGCGTGCCCTTGCTGTCGCGGATGGTGGCGCAAGGCGCGAGGCTGGCGGACCGCTTCATGAGCTGGAGCGCCAATGTTGCAATCCGCATCTTCCTGCCGAGCTGGCGAAAACTGCCGTCGCCCTTCACCCCGGGCCTGATGCATGAGGTGGCAAAGGGCATCCGCGAGGACAGCCTGATCCATAATCCACTGTTCAACGCCTATTTTTTCCGCGCGGCGATCCATATTGCCAGCCGCTACGCCGCGCCGCCCTATCTGATCCTCGAACACCGTGTCGACGCCGCGCGCCGGAACCTCGCGCCGCGCGTGGCGGAAACCGAAAATGAGAACGAGATGCTGGCGCGTATCCTGATCGCGCTGGTGGAGCAGGGGCCCGTGGCGCGGATTGGCGTGGTGGCCGAGCGCAACCGCTTTTTCAGCGTCGTCGAGCCCAATATCGCGGTGAATGCCATTGCCTGCGTGGCCTTGATGTTCGCCGAGGAAGGAAAGCCCACGGAAGTCATCAACGAGGATGAATTTTTCTCGGTGACGGGCGCCCTGATCGGCCCACGCCTCAAGGCCATCGCGCGCCTCGTGGAACGCCGCGACGAGGCAGGGCTTGCCCGCGAACTGACCGACATCAAGTCGATGTACTGACGGCGGGCCGCCAGTGTGAAAGCGGCCGTTTTCCACAAGCCTGACATGATGGCGCTCGAAACCGTTGCGGACCCTGCTCCCCAGCAAGGCGACCTGATCATCCGCATGACCGCCGCCGCCATTTGCGGCACGGATATTCGCATCTACCGTGGCCGCAAGACGAAGGGTGTGCGCCGCCCCTCGGTTCTGGGGCATGAATTCACAGGCGAAATTGTGGACTCTGGTGGACATGAGGGCTGGAAGACAGGCGATCGCGTTGCGGTCTGCCCCGCGCTTGGCTGCGGCCAGTGCCGCGAATGCCAGATTGGCGCGGAAAACATCTGCGCGAGCCTGACCGCCTTTGGTTATGAACTCGACGGCGGCTTTGCTGAATTGGTCCGGGTGCCACAAGCCTTCGTGAAGGCTGGAAACGTCCTTCGCCTGGCCGATGGTGTTTCATCGGAATTGGCGGCACTGGCGGAACCCCTGGCCTGCGTCATCAACGGGCAAGAGGTGATGGGTTTGAAACGCGGCGGCAGCGTTGCGGTGCTGGGCACAGGTCCCATCGGGCTTCTTCATCTGATGCTGGCGCGCCACACCGGGGCGGCGAGGGTGATCGCCGTGCAGCGCAGCGCCCACCGCCGCGCGGCAGCACTTGAACTGGGCGCGGACAGTGCCATACCGCCTGATGAAGCAGATGGCCTCCAGGTCGATGCGGCAATCGTTGCCGTGGGATCGCCGGAACTTGCGAACCTTGCCGCGCGCATCACCAGGCCGCGCGGGAAGATCAGCCTTTTCGCAGGCTTTCCCGCCGGCGTGGAAACGCCATTCAATCTCAACGCCGTCCACTATGGCGAACACAGCGTGACCGGTGCCTTCGGGCTGACGCGCAAGCAATTCGCGCAGGCGCTTGAGCTGATAGCAACGGGCGCGCTGCCGGTAGCAAAGCTGATCTCGCATCGCTTTGCGCTGGACGATGCAATGGCAGCCTTCGCAATCGCCGAACAGGGCAGCGCCTTGAAGGTCGTGATTACCGGGTCTTCGTCCTCTTCATGAAATTGAGCGTGTGCTCGAAGCTTTCCACGCCAGCCTGAGAGCCGAGGCCCGTGGCGTTGAGCGCCGACGTGGCCTGGGCAAAACGCACCGTGTCTTCAGGGCTGAAGCCCTTCACCAGTCCGACCGCGAAACCTGCATTGAAGGCATCGCCGCAGCCGCAGGTGCATTTGACGTCGATATCGAAGGCAGGGGTATGGAACTTGAGGCCGTCACGGTCATGGTAATAGGCGCCATCGCCGCCAAGGGTGAGCGCACAGGCCTTCACACCCATGTCCAGGAAAAATTTTGCCGTATCTGAGAGATCGTTCAATCCGCAAAGCGCCTGAGCTTCCTCGATCGAAGGCATAAAATAATCTGTGTACGGAAGGACGTCCGCAACGGCGGGCAAGTCTTTCGGGCTTCCGGCAAAAACGTCGACGGTGGTGATGGCGCCAGCCGCTTTGGCCGCTTTCATGACGACGGCGCTCCGTCCCTTGTCCATGGCGTCCATCAGTCCGACGCCGCCGGCGTGAAAGACAGTGGCGTCGATGACTTGCGGTATCATCGCATCCTCGACATAGAAATTGCCCGTCGCACCCTTCATATGAAGGGCAGGGCGCGAACCGTCCCGCCGTGTCGTCACGATGGAAGAGGATGTCTTCCAGCCAGGCTTCCGCTGCACGGTAGATGTATCGACGCCGAAATGCTGCAGGCGCTGCATCACCCAGTCGCCCATCAGGTCTTCGCCCACGCCTGATACGGCAAGTGTCCTGAGGCCCATCTTCGCGGCGGCAATCGCTGCCGTGCCACCGGCACCGGATACAGCAAGCGTCAACTCGTCGATGAAGACCGTGCCGCCGCCGGGCGGGATTTCGGTGTAGGGCCAGCCCAGGCAATCATAGGTGAAAAAGCCCATGGACGAGTAGTCGTAGCGCGGCATGCAAGGCCCTCCCGGAAAATGCCAGTCTAGGCCAGCATCAGCAATGGGTCTTCAATATACAAGCGAAAGGCCTGGAGCAATTCGGCACCCACCGCGCCATCGACGGCGCGATGATCACAAGAGAGCGTGCAGGTCATCTGCGTTGCGAGTACAGGCTGGCCGTTGACCGGCATGAAGCGCTCGACGCCCGCACCCACCGCGAGGATCGAAGCATGCGGCGGGTTGATGATGGCGGTGAATTCCTCGATGCCGAACATGCCGAGGTTTGAGATGGCGCCGGTGCCGCCCTGATACTCCGAGGGAACGAGCTTCCGCGCGCGGGCCTTGGCGGCAAGCGCCTTCATCTCGATTGAGATGGCGGCGAGCGTCTTCGTCTCGACCGAGCGGACGACCGGCGTGAACAGCCCGCCTTCGACCGCAACGGCGACGCCCACATCGCTCACCTTGTGGTGGAGAATCGTATCGCCTGCCCAGGTGACGTTCGCGGCGGGAACGCGCTGCAGCGCGATGCCCATGGCCTTGATGACGAAGTCATTGATCGACAGCCGCCAGAGCGGTTTCTTCCCGGCGTCGCGCGGAGCAGATGCGTTGAGCGACTCGCGCGCCGCCATCAGCTTGCCGATGTTCGCGGTCACCGAGAGATAGAAATGCGGAACCGTCTGCTTCGATTGCGTGAGGCGCTGGGCAATGGTGCGGCGCATGCCGTCGACCGGCTGAACCTCGTAGCTTCCCGGCTTGTAGAGCTTGTGGATTGAATCATCGCTTGGCGCAGAGACTGCAACCGGCGACGGAACAGAGACGGATTTCTCCGTGGCCTTGCGAACGTCTTCCGCAACGATGCGCCCGCGCGGGCCGCTGCCGGTGATCTGGCGCAGGGAGATAGACGATTCCCTCGCAAGCCTGCGAGCGAGTGGCGTGGCGCGCGAGCCTTCGCCATTCATCGCGGCGGAAGGATGAGCAGCGGCCATGGCCTGAACAGGTACGGGAGCTTCGGCCTTGGGCGCTTCGCCCTTTGCGGCGGCTGCAGAGACAGCTTCGCCCTCGGCATAGATATAGGCAACCGCGCTGCCGACTGCTGCGGAAGCGCCTTCGCCCACCAGCACATTGCGCAGGATGCCGTCGGCGGGGGCCTCGATTTCCATCGCGGCCTTGTCGGTCTCGATCTCGAACAGGGCCGCACCCTTGGTGATCCGGTCACCGTCCTTCGCATACCACTTGCTGATCCTGCCGGTGGCCATATCCATGTCGACGCGGGGCAGGATGACTTCGACTGCCATGGCTCTATGTCCTGCCCGTCACGAGATTGCGCAGGCCGTCGATGATGCCCTGCACCTGCGGCACGGCAGCCTTCTCGAGAACCGGATTATAGGGAATGGGTGACTCAGCCCCGCCCAACCGCAGGATTGGCGCATCGAGGTAATCGAAGGCCTCGCTCTCGGCAATGCGTGCGCTGATCTCTGCACCGATGCCGAGCGTCTTGACGCCTTCATAGACGCAAGCAAGCCGTGTCGTCTTCTTAACGCTCTCGATGATGGTCGCGGTATCCATGGGGCGGAGCGTGCGGAGGTCGATCACCTCGACGTCGATCCCTTCGGCAGCGAGTACTTCCGCTGCCTCAAGCGACTTGTGCACCATAATCGAGGTGGCGACGACAGTGACATCTTTTCCATGGCGCGCAACATGCGCCTTGCCGATCGGAACCCGGTAGGCTTCTTCCGGCACCTCACCCTTGGTTTTGTAAAGAAGCTTGTGCTCGAACACCATGACGGGATCGGGATCGTCGATGGCAGAAAGCAGCATGCCCTTCATGTCGTAGGGTGTCGATGGCTGAATGACTTTCAAACCCGGCACATGGGCGAGCCACGCATCGAGCGATTGCGAATGTTGTGCCGCGGCACCGGTTCCGGAGCCTGCGGGAAAACGCATGACCAGCGGCACGTTCACCTTGCCGCCCAGCATGAAGCGGAGCTTTGCCGCCTGGTTGACGATCTGCTCCATTGCGAGTGTTGCAAAATCCGAGAACTGGAATTCCAGCACCGGCTTGCAACCAGCAAGCGCCGCACCAACGGCAACGCCCGCTTGTCCCAGTTCCGAGATCGGCGCGTCCATGACGCGATCTTCTCCGAAGCGATGGACGAGATCGCCCGTCACCTGGAAGGCGCCGCCATAGACACCGATATCCTCGCCCATGAGAAAGACGCGCGGGTCGCTTTCCAGGGCGATGGCCATCGCCTCCTGGATCGCTTGGGAATAGCTGAGTTCTCTTGCGGGCGCGTCCGTCACTGCGGCGCCGTATAGACAAAGTCGAGCACGTCTCCCGTGCCGGGGGCGGGGCTCTCCTTGGCGAAGGCGATGCCTTGCGCGATCTCGCTGTCGATGGCGGCGCGCATCGCTTCGATGCCGGACTGATCAATGATGCCGAACTGCTGGAGCTCGCCTTCGAACAACGCAATGGGATCGCGCTCAGCCTTCCACTCCTCGATCTCTTCCTTGGTGCGATAGCGGTTGCGGTCGCTCTTGGAGTGGCCCCGGTGGCGATAGGTCTTGCATTCGATGAGGGTTGGACCCAGGCCCTGCCGCGCGCGACCGACGGCGGCGGTCGAGGCCTCCGCCACGGCCGAGAAATCGTTGCCGTTGACGATGACGCCGGGCATCGAGTAGCCCGCCGCGCGGTCCGCGATATTGGCCACCGCCGTTGAGCGCGC
>JBKJQU010000198.1:0-7038 GCA_046594995.1 Aestuariivirga sp. | reverse complement strand
TTCGCCCTTGTCGGCCTCGACCATGCCGCCGGCGATTTTGAGAAGCGTCGACTTCCCCGACCCGTTGCGCCCGACCAGCGCCACGCGCTCGCCCTCGGCCACGGCGAGCTCCGCGTTCTCGAAAATGGGCCTGCCGCCGAAGGTAAGGCCAATGCCCCGGAGATGTAAAAGAATTCTGCTCATGCTGGCGAGGCTCGTAGCCTATCGGCGGGTGCTTCTCCAGTCCCCAAGATAGGCGTCGAGGCCGGGAAGCTCGGTTGAGGCTAGAAGTTCCGCCGTGGGCTCCAGCGCCACGATGCGTCCGGCTTCTAGGAAGGCCGTATGGGTCGCGGCATATTCGGCATCTTCCGGCTGGTGCGACACCATCAGCACGGTGAGGCCGCGGTTGCTCTGCATCGCCTTCACAAGGTCCAGCATGTCGCGCCGGAGCGCGGGGCCTAATGCAGCAAAAGGCTCGTCCAGCAGCAGCACCGGCTTGTCGCGCACCAGCGCCCGCGCGATCGCCACGCGCTGGCGCTCGCCGCCCGATATTTCGCCCGGCTTTCGGTGCGCGAGAGCCGAAAGCCCGACTTCTGACAATGCCGCGTCTACGCGCATCCGCTGTTCGGCACCGAGCTTGAGGGATGGCGCAATGCCGATGGCGACATTCTTCCACAGATCGAGATGCGCGAAGGCATTGTTGTCCTGGAAGATGAAGCTCACCTGCCGCTGGTCGGGTGGCAGGGCCGAGACATCCTTTCCATCGATCAGCACCCGGCCTGAATCGGGCGTTTCGAACCCGGCGATGAGATTGAGCAGCGTCGACTTGCCTCCGCCGCTGGGACCGATGATGGCGGTAAAGCTGCCGCGCGAAAACGCGGCGCCGAAGACCATTTGCATGTCCTCGTAGCGGAACGTCACGTTGTCGAGCCGGATCACTTGGCCGCACTCCAGCGTTCGGCCAGCGTGGTCAGCGCCAGAACCATCAGGGCGAGGAACAGTGCGGTGCCAATGGCCTCGTCGAAGCGATAGCTTCCCATCTGGCGATAGATCAGCGCGGGAAGCGTCACGAAATCCTGCGTGCCGAAGAGCGAGATGGCGGTAAGATCGCCAAGCGAGAGGATCAATGCCATTACAAGCCCCAGCCCCGCGGGCCGCTTCAGCGGGGGAAGGTCGATGTGGCGGAAACGGTTCCAGCCGGAAAGCCCCAGGCTCGCGCATAGCCGGTCATGCGCTTGCGCCTGCTGGGCGATTGCAGGGGCGAGGATCTGGTAGACGAAGGGCAGCGCCATCATCGCATTCATGGCGATGACGAGGAAAGCCGCAAGCCCTGAAATGCCCGCACCCGAAATCAGCACGATGAACCATCCGGTGGCGAGCACCGCAGGCGGCACGATCCACGAGGCGAGCACCGCGAGACCCGACAATCGCCGCCATGAGATTGAGCGTGCGGCACACGAGGCCAGCGGCCACACCAGCGCAAAAGCCAGCAATGCACTTGACACGCCAAGTCCAAGGCTCGTGGCAGCAGCGCGCAGTAATGTGCCGGTAACGGTGAATTGCAGGAGGCCCGAGATGGTGATGGCGGCGAGCGGCGGCAGAAGAAGAAGCATCACGGCCGAAATCAGCAAAATATCCCACGTACGCGAAAATGAGCCCCGCCCGTCATAGCGCCGCGCCATCATGCGCAGCGCCGGCCAGCCCTGCATCAAACCGCCCCATCGCTGCGCAATGAGCACAAGGCTTCCACACAGGGCCAGTTGCACGAAGGCGAGGACGGAAGCCCGCTGCGGATCGAAATCGGCGCGCAGCGCCTGATAGATCGCCACCTCCAGCGTCGTAGCGCGGGGGCCGCCACCGAGCGTCAGCACGATGGCGAAGCTTGATGCGCAGAGCAGGAAGATGAGCAGCGACACGCCGGGCAGGCTGCCCTTGAGTTGCGGCCATTCCACGAGCCGCCAGATGTCGGCAGGCTTCAGCCCGAGTTGTGCTGAAAGCTTCCAGCTTTCCGCCGGAACGCGCTCCAGTTCGGAAAGCAGCAGCCGTGCCGCCAATGGAAAATTGAAGAACACATGCGCAAGCAGGATGCCCTGCAGCCCATAGATATCGAAAACACCGCCGAGCCAGCCTTGTCCGCCATAAACCTCGATGATGCCGATGATGACGACAATGGCCGGAAGCGCCAGCGGCAGGTTGAGCATCCGCACGATGAGTGTGCGCCCTGGAAACGCCTGCCGCCGCGCCAGCGCCCGCGCCAGTGGCAGGCCGATCGCGATCGAGATCAGCGCCGACAACCCGGCCTGCAGGAGCGTGAAGCTCAGCACACGGAGGATATAGGGATCGAAGCGGCTGAAGCCCTGAACCGCTCCCATCCACAGCACGGGAAGAAAGCCAGCGCCGAGAGCAAGGCCCAGAAAGGCGAGCGCCAGAACTGCCGGCGTCCGCGATTGGTGGGATGCGATCATTTCGCCAGTGCGTTCAACCACTCGTCGATCCAGCCGCGGCGGTTTTCCTTCACCTCGAGCGGCGAATAGATCAGGGTTTTCCCAGGCTTCACCAGTTGGTCGAATGCGGCAGGCAATGCGTCCGTTGTGGCGCCTGCCGGAAGCATCCAGTTGTTGGTGGGAATCTGGTCCTGAAAGCCCGGGCCCATCATGAAGATGATGAACCTGGCCGCCAGCGCCTTTTCAGGCGAAGCCTCGATCAGTCCCGCCACCTCGATCTGGAGGTAATGCCCCTCGGAGAACGCCGCTGCCTTGTAGCGCCCGGTATTCTCCGCGATCACGTGATAGGCGGGAGACGTGGTGTAGGAGAGCACCATCGGCGCCTCGCCCTTGGTGAAGAGCGCATAGGCTTCCGACCATCCGGGCGCCACCGTCAGGATGCGCGGCGAAAGCTTCTTCCAGGCCTCGGCGGCCTTGTCGCCATAGATCTCCTTCATCCACAAAAGGAAGCCCAGGCCCGGCGTGGACGACCGCGGATCCTGCAGGATGATCTTCTGCGATGGATCGCCGTTCACCAGCTCGTCCAGAGACTTTGGCGGGTTCTTCATCGTCTCGCTGTCATAGATGACGGCGAAATGTGCGAAGTCATAGGGCATGAAATACTCATCGACCCAGGGGATCGGCGTCTTTGCCAGCTTCACGTCCACGCCGTGCTTGCCGAACAGACCCGTCTCGGCGGCCTCTGCCGTCAGGTTGGTATCGAGGCCAAGCACCACATCGGCCTTGGTATTGGCGCCTTCGAGCTTCAGCCGGTTGAGCACGGCCACCCCATCGCCCGGCGCCACCCATTCGATGGTGCAGTCGCAAATCTTCTCGAAGGCTTCCTTCACCTTGGGCCCCGGCCCCCATTCGGAGACGAAACTGTCATAGGTGTAGATGGTGAGCGTCTCCTTCGCCATTGCAGGTGATGCAAGAGCAAGAAGAGCGAACAGAGTGGTGATGGTCTTCTTCATAAGTCCTCCATTCGCCGTTGGATGGAGGATTGGAACAAGATGACTTCGTGTTCCGCTCGCAATCCCTCCGCCGGCATGATCCGGATCAGGTTCGTCGGGTTGAGGCGATAGGCCTCTCTCAGCTGCAGGACGCAGCACCCCGTTGCAATCGCGAACCTAGTGCTTAGGACGTGCGCTGACAAGGGGCATTTGCTAGAGAGCCCTCATGTCACGCTTCACAATTCTTCTTGGCGGCGATCTCAACGTTACGCCTAGGCTTCGCACGCAGGTCAGGGGCTCTCGCTTCATCGCCGCTGACAGCGGCATGATGCATGCGGCGGTACTGCGGGTGGTGCCTGAGCTCTGGGTGGGCGATTTCGATTCGTCAGGCTCTGAACTGGTCGTGCAATATCGCGACGTGCCGCGTGAGAGCTTTCCCGCCGAGAAGGATGCGACCGATGGTGCACTCGCCGTGGCGGAAGCCATCAGGCGCGGAGCAAGCGAGATCATCCTGCTGGGCGGCCTTGGCGGCCAGACCGATCACACCGCAGGGCTTCTGGGGCAAAGCCTTCAAATCGCAAAAGGCGGATACCAGTGCTTGCTCACCAGCGGCCATGAGGAAGGCTATCCCCTGATTGCCGGCGTCCATGAACTGGACCTGCCCGTCACGTCGCGCCTCAGCATCATCCCCTTCACCGATATCGAGGGCCTCGATCTCCATGGCGTGAAATGGCCGCTGGCCAATCGTGCCGTGCCGCTGGGTTCGACGCTGACCCTTTCCAACATCGTCACCGGCCCGGTGACGATCAAGGTCCGCTCCGGCCAAGGCATCGCCATCGCCTATCCTCCGGTGCCATCAGATGACTGATTTCAACTTGAAGATCGAAGATGTCGGCCGCCGCGGCGAGGGCATCGCGCACCATGGTGGGAGCGTATTGTTCGTGCCGGGAACACTGCCAGGCGAAGAGGTGTTGGCGGAAGGCGCAGGCGAACGACTGGGGTTGAAGCACATCACTGCTCCATCGCCCGAACGGGTGACGCCGTTCTGCAAGCACTACGGGCGCTGCGGCGGATGCCAGCTGCAGCATTGGCGCGAGGCGCCTTATCGGGCGTGGAAGAAAGGTCTCGTGGAGCAGGCGCTCAAGGCACGCGGAATTGAGCACTCCGTCCGTGAACTGATCGATGCGCATGGGGCAGGCCGCCGCCGTGTCAGTATCCACGTGCGCCGCCGCGAGAAGATCGTCACAGCCGGTTTCATGGAGGCCCGCAGCCACAATCTTCTCGACATCGACATCTGCCCCATTCTTGAACCCGTCCTCGCACGGGCCTTCGATATCGCCCGCGCCATCGGCGCGAAATTGAGTGACTGCGATGTGGCAGTCACATCAACCCTCACCGGCCTCGATGTCAGCGTGAAGGCCGAGCGCAAGATCGTGGAACTGGAACATGCCAAGCTCGCCGCACTGGTGCATGAACTAAATCTCGCCCGGCTTGGGGTGAACGGTGACGTAATCGCCACGGCGGCCATTCCGAAGATCGAGATGGGCCGCGTGCAGGTGGCGATTCCGCCCGGCACCTTCCTGCAGGCAACAGCGGAAGGCGAAGCCGTTCTCGCGCGCCTCGTTCTGGAAGGTGTGGGCAAGGCAAAGTCGGTTGCCGACCTGTTCTGCGGCATCGGCCCCTTCGCCATGCGCCTGGCTGAAAACTCAAAGATTGAAGCCTATGACACGGACAAGCCCGCAATCGCCGCGATGAATGCGGCCGTGAAGGCGACACCGGGCATCAAGCCGTTATCAGCTGCAGCGCGCGATCTTTTCCGCGAGCCGCTGGTGCCGAACGAGATGAAGCATTTCGATGCCGTCGTCATCGACCCGCCGCGCGCCGGTGCGGAGGCGCAGGTCAAGCAGCTTGCAAGATCGAAAGTGAAGACCGTCGTCTCGGTTTCCTGCGACGTCTCAAGCTTCGCGCGCGATGCCGAAATCCTCATCGGCGGAGGCTACAGCCTGAAACACGTCACCGCTGTCGACCAGTTCAAGTGGTCATCGCATGTGGAAATGGCCGGCGTCTTCGCGCGGTAAGAGTCAGTCCTTGGCACGCTCGACGTAGGAGGAATCCTCCGTCGACACCACGATGCGCGTGCCGGATACGATGTGCGGCGGCACCATGGTGCGTACGCCATTCGACAGCACTGCAGGCTTGAAGGACGACGACGCTGTCTGGTTCTTGATCGCCGGTTCCGTTTCCACGATTTCGAGCGTCACGCGGGGCGGCAGTTCGATCGAGATCGGAACGCCGTTGAACAGCGCGATCTGGCATTCCATGCCTTCCTGCAGGAAGGGTGCTGAATCGCCCAGCATGTCGGCGGGAACGCCGATCTGCTCGTAGTTCTCGGGGTTCATGAAGATATAGTTGTCGCCATCGAGATAGAGATAGCTGTGGGTGATCGTCTCGACGAAGGCGCGCTCCAGGGGATCGGTGGTCTTGAAACGGACGACAGTCTTCACGCCGTCCGAAATGCGGCGCATGTCGATGGACGTCGTCGGCGTACCCTTGCCGGGGTGCATGGATTCCGCCTTCAGCACGACATAGAGCTTGCCGTCCTCGTGTTCGATGACATTGCCCTTGCGGACACCGCTTGCGATAACCTTGACCACTTGTCGTCTCTCTATTCTGAAATTTGCCGCTTTTGATTGGGCGCGGTATTAGCAGCCGCACCCATGGAAGCCAACCCCCCAGGAAACATGACGTGACCGAGAGCAATTCCCGCTGGTTTTCGCCCGGCCGCCATGCTGACCGGCGGCCCTTCCTGATCGCGCGGAATCGCATCATCGCCGCGATGAGAGGCTGGTTCGCGGCTAAGGGCTTCATCGAGGTCGACTGTGGCGCGCTGCAGGTCTCGCCCGGAAACGAGGCGCACCTTCATGGTTTTGCAACGGACATGATCCAGCCGGATGGCAGTTCCGAGCGCCGTTATCTTCACACTTCGCCCGAATTTGCCTGCAAGAAACTGCTGGCTGCGGGTGAAACCCGCATCTTCGACATTGCCAAGGTCTATCGCAACCGCGAGCGCACGCTCACCCATTCACCCGAGTTCACCATGCTGGAATGGTATCGCGTGAACGAGGATTACAGGGTGATCATCGAGGACACGCTTGCCCTGGTCCGGCTCGCGGCGGAAACGGCTGGCACCCGCCAGTTCAACTGGCGCGGCCGCCGCGCCACGCCGTGTGCCGAGGCCGAATGGCTAAGCGTTAACGATGCCTTCCTGCGTTATGCCGGCGTCGACCTGCTGGCGACAATCAGGCAAGACGGATCGGCTGACCGCAATGCGCTCGCCAAGGTATCGCCCGTTCGCATCGCCGCCGATGACAGCTGGTCCGATATCTTCAGCCGCATCCTCTCGGAAGAGGTCGAGCCCAATCTTGGCAACGGCCACGTGACCGTGCTTTATGAATATCCTGCAGTGGAAGCCGCACTCGCCCGCACCTGCGCGCATGATGCCCGCGTGGCCGAGCGCTTCGAGCTTTATGCCTGCGGGGTCGAACTCGCCAATGGCTTTGGCGAGTTGACGGACCCGGCAGAACAGCGCCGCCGTTTTGAAGCCGAGATGGACGTGAAGGAAA
>JBKJQU010000470.1:0-2777 GCA_046594995.1 Aestuariivirga sp. | reverse complement strand
TCCGGCGAGACGTGCAGGATGCAGGCGCCATAGCTGGTGCCGCTCATGCGGGCGTCCGAAATGCGCAACATGTCGCGCACGCCCTGTTTCACAAGTTTCTTCGGGATCGGCAGCATGCCCCATTCCGGCATGCCGGGTCCGCCTTGGGGACCTGCATTGCGGAGGATGAGGATATGGTCCGCCGTCACCTCGAAATCGTCGCGATCGATGACGGCTTTCATGGATGGATAATCATCGAACACGATTGCCGGGCCGGTGTGCTTTCTTAAGTGCGGCGCGCAGGCCGAAGGCTTGATGACGCAGCCCCTGGGCGCGAGATTACCTTTGAGAACCGCAAGCGCGCCTTCCGGATAGATCGCATTTGCCCGTGTGCGGATGACGTCCGCGTTGTGGACCTTTGCGCCCTTCAGTTCCTGGGCCCAACTCCTGCCGGTCACTGTGATCTGCGACAGATCGAGCAGCGGGGAGATTTCCAGCATCAGAGCCTTGAGGCCGCCCGCATAGTAGAAATCCTCCATCAGGTAGGTGTCACCGCTTGGCCGTACATTGGCAATGACGGGAACCCGCCTGCTTGCGGCATCGAAATCCTCGAGGCTGATGTGATGACCCGCGCGGCGGCCCATGGCGATCACATGTATCACCGCATTGGTGGAGCAGCCCATAGCCATGGCAACGGCGATGGCATTGAGAAAGGCTTCGCGCGTCTGGATCTTCGATGGCGTGAGGTCTTCCCACACCATGTCCACGATGCGCCGCCCGGCGTCGGCGCACATGCGCATGTGGTTGACGTCATCCGCCGGGATCGAGGATGTGCCCGGAAGCGTCATGCCGATGACGTCGGCAATCGCTGTCATGGTGGAGGCCGTGCCCATGGTCATGCAATGGCCGTGGCTGCGGGCGATGCCGCCTTCAATCGCCGTCCATTCGGCATCCGAGATATTGCCGGCGCGCCGCTCGTCCCAGAATTTCCAGGCATCCGAGCCTGAGCCCAGCACCTTGCCGTTCCAGTTGCCGCGCAGCATGGGACCTGCGGGCACGTAGATCGAAGGCAGCCCCGCACTCGTCGCGCCCATCAGCAGCCCCGGCGTGGTCTTGTCGCAGCCGCCCATGAGCACGACGCCATCGATGGGGTGCGAACGGATCAGTTCCTCCACATCCATCGCCAGCAAGTTGCGGTAGAGCATGGTGGTGGGCTTGACGAAATTCTCGGCCAGCGACAACGCGGGCAGTTCGATTGGAAAGCCTCCTGCCTGCAGCACGCCGCGCTTCACGTCTTCCGCACGCTCGCGAAAATGCGCGTGGCACGGGTTGATGCCGGACCACGTGTTGACGATGGCGATACAGGGCTTGTCCGCCCAGTCTTGCCTCGAATAGCCCATCTGCATGAGGCGCGAGCGGTGGCCGAAGCCGCGGAGATCATCGGGCGCGAACCAGCGCGCGCTGCGGAGTTGATCGGGGGTCTTGGCTGCCATGTGCCGTTCTCAAGCCGTTTCGAAGATGCCGTCCGTCTCGCGGAGCTTTCCCTGTTCCACGAGATGATCGAGATGGGCGCGCGTGGACAAGGCCGCAGCGCCATGAAGCCGCGGATCGACATCGGCATAGATCGCCGCGACGATCTCGCCGACCGAGCGCGCGCCCTGTTCGACGCGCGAGAAGATCGCAGCCTCCCGCATGCGGCGATGCGCGAGATAGCCGCGCACCAGCGGCAGGGGATCGCGCTTCGATGGCCCGTGCGAGGGGAAGTAGACTTCGTCGTCGCGGTCGAGAAGCTTCCGCAGCGAGGCAAGGTATTGCCCCATGTCGCCATCGGGGGGTGCTATGACGCTCGTTGCCCATGCCATGACATGATCGCCCGCGAACAGGGCCTTCTCTTGCGCGAGCGCGAAGCACATGTGGTTCGACATGTGACCCGGCGTGTGCAGCGCTTCGAGGCTCCAGTTTTGCCCTTCGATGATGTCGCCGTCAGCCACGGTCACATCGGGCACGAAGCCATGGTCGATCGAGGAATCGAGCCGGAGGCCTGTTGTGGTGCCGGGCGCAACGCCGCCATAGGCAGAGGTCTTCGCACCCGTCGCGGCCTGCAGTTTTGCGGTGAGCGGCGAATGATCCGCATGGGAATGGGTGACGAGGATATGGCTCACCGTTTCGCCCCGCACGGCTTCGAGCAGCGCCTTGAGATGCGCGTCATCATCGGGCCCCGGATCGATGATGGCGACCCGGCCTTGGCCAACGATGAAGGTGGAGGTTCCCTTGAAGGTGAAGGGGCTGGGATTATTGGCCAGAATGCGCCGGACGAGCGGCGAGACCTGCGCCGTCTCGCCTGGAATCACGTCGAACGCGCGGTCGAATTTCAATTCGGTCATGTGCGGTTGCGGCGCAAGGGCCTGTTAACTATAAACGTCACGAACGATATCGTTTCAACAGGGTAGGGGTGAACAAAAATGAATACCAGCCTTCTTTCTGACCGGCTGTGGCCGGCAACCGGCAATGCGCTCGCACGCAATGCAGTGCTGGCTGTCGCCGGTTCGCTGATCGTCGCGGCGGCGGCACAGGTCAACGTGCCCCTGCCGCTGGTGCCGATGACCTTGCAGACACTCGCCGTGCTGGCAATCGGTGCTGCATATGGTGCGAGGCTCGGCGCCATCACGCTGGCGCTCTACGCGCTGGAAGGCGCGGTTGGCCTGCCTGTTTTCGCCGAGATGAAGTCGGGCGTGATGCTCGGCAGCTTCGGCTATGTGCTGGGCTTCATCGCGGCCGCAGGCCTCGTCGGCTGGCTG
>JBKJQU010000333.1:0-5171 GCA_046594995.1 Aestuariivirga sp. | reverse complement strand
AAACAATCAACTTAGCTCCGGATAAGCCTTTTCCAAAATAATCATTTGCATCGCCTTCAAGCTCCAGCGTTACACCCTTTGTATTAAAAGCAGCAAAACTTTGTCCTGCCGTGCCGGTAAATTTAAAATGAATTGTATCGTCGGGTAAACCTGCTGATTTATATTGCTTTGATATTTCGTTGGAGAGAATAGTTCCTGTTGTGCGGTCTGTATTTTTTATTTCAAAAGATGCATTCACTTTTTGTTGATGTTGCAAAGCAGGTTGCGCTGCTTCCAGTAATTTCCAATCAAGTAATTCATCCAAACTATGATCTTGTTCTTCCTTTTTGTATAAACCTGTTTTGGCGCTTGCAGGCTGTTTATATAAAATTGCTGACAGGTCAAGCTTGCTGTATTTCCAGTGTTGAACATCCGTTCTTGCCTCAAGGCAATCTACCTGGCCAACCATTTCCGCAATAGTTTTAAAGCCAAGCTCCGCCATTATTTCTCTTAATTCTTCCGTAACAAATTTGAAGAAGTTGACCACATGATCTGCATCACCATTATACAATTTGCGTAACTCTTTATCTTGGGTTGCAATTCCCACAGGGCAAGTATTTAAGTGGCACTTACGCATCATAATACATCCCTCAACAACCAATGCAGCAGTTGCAATGCCCCATTCTTCAGCGCCAAGTAATGTTGCAATAGCAACATCTTTTCCGGTTTTTAACTGTCCGTCCGTTTGCACAACAACACGGCTGCGCAATTTATTTTTTACTAAAGTTTGATGGGTTTCTGCAAGTCCTAACTCCCACGGCAAGCCTGCATGTTTTATAGAGCTAAGTGGCGATGCGCCAGTCCCACCATCATGTCCTGCAATCAATACTACATCAGCTTTTGCTTTAACTACACCGGCAGCGATAGTACCCACGCCGGCTTTAGAAACAAGCTTAACATTTATGCGTGCTGCACGGTTTGCATTCTTTAAATCGAATATCAATTGCGCAAGATCTTCAATGGAATAAATGTCGTGATGCGGTGGTGGTGAAATCAAACCAACACCAGGCGTTGCATGTCTTACTTTTCCGATCCACTCATCCACTTTATGTCCGGGTAATTGTCCGCCTTCGCCGGGCTTTGCACCCTGCGCCATCTTGATCTGCATCATGTCGGAATTGACGAGGTATTCCGTGGTAACGCCGAAGCGGCCGGAGGCCACCTGCTTGATGGCGGAGCGCATGGAGTCGCCGTTCGCCATCGGCACATAGCGGTCCGCCTCTTCACCACCCTCGCCGGTGTTCGACTTGCCGCCGATACGGTTCATGGCAATCGCCAGCGTGGTATGCGCCTCGCGGCTTATCGAGCCATAAGACATCGCACCGGTTGAAAAGCGCTTGACGATCGATGCGGCGGATTCGACTTCTCCGATGTCGATGGCTTCACGGCCCATCTCCCCGGCGTTGCGTATACGGAACAATCCGCGCATGGTCTTCAGCCGTTCGGTCTGCTCGTTCACCTGTTTCGCATAGGCCTGGTACTTGTCCCTGGCATTGCCGCGCACCGCATGCTGCAGGTTCGAGATGGTCTCGAAATTCCACACATGCGCCTCGCCGCGGATGCGCTGCGCATAGTCGCCGCCGATATCGAGACTGCTACGGAACACCGGGTTCTCGCCAAACGCATTTTCATGGCGACGGAAGGCTTCCTCGGCGATTTCGCTCAATCCGATGCCTTCGATCTGCGTGGCGGTGCCGGTGAAATACTTCCTCACGAATTCGGTGGAAAGCCCCACCGCATCGAAGATCTGCGCGCCGCAATAGGACTGGTAGGTCGAGATGCCCATCTTCGACATGACCTTGAGGATGCCCTTGTCGATGGCCTTGATGTAGCGCTTCAAGGCTTCATAGGCCGTGATCTTCTCTTCAAGAGAAGGGAGCATGTCCTCCAGCGTCTCGAAGGCGAGATAGGGGTTGATCGCTTCCGCGCCATAGCCCGCAAGCATGCAGAACTGATGCACCTCGCGCGCTTCGCCGGTTTCGACCACAAGGCCCACGGAGGTGCGCTGACCTTTCCGGATCAGGTGATGATGCGTGGCGGATGTTGCGAGCAAAGCGGGGATCGGCACGCGTTCGGCCGAGACCGCGCGATCCGACAGGATGATGATGTTGTAGCCATCCTTCACCGCGCGTTCGGCCAGCGCGCAGACGGAGTCCAAAGCCGCTTCCATGTAGTCATGGCCGTTCGCCACATCATAGGTGATGTCGATCGTCGCCGTGCGGAACGGATTGTCGGCGACCGCACCGATGTTGCGGATGCGCTCGAGGTCGTCGTTCGTGAGGATCGGCTGGGAGACTTCAAGCCGCATATGCGTCGAGGTGCCCTTGAGATCGAGCAGATTGGGCCTGGGTCCGATGAAGGACACCAGCGACATCACCAGTTCCTCGCGGATCGGGTCAATCGGCGGGTTCGTCACCTGCGCGAAGTTCTGCTTGAAATAGGTGTCGAGCATCTTCGGGCGATCAGACAGTGCCGAGATCGGCGCGTCGTTCCCCATGGAGCCCACGGCCTCCTGGCCGGTCTGGGCCATGGGCGCCATCAGCACCTTCAGATCTTCCTGCGTATAGCCGAAGGCCTGCTGGCGATCGAGCAGCGGCACGGTGGAACGCGCGCGGCGGGTCTTGGCGGTGGGCAGGTCCTTCAGCACCACCTGGGTGCGCTTCAGCCAGTCCTTGTAGGGGTGTGCTGTGGAAAGCTGCTTCTTCAGTTCCTCGTCCGAAATGATGCGCTTCTGCTCCAGATCGATCAACAGCATCTTGCCTGGCTGCAGGCGCCACTTGTGGGTGATGTTCTCTTCCGCGAATTGCAGGCAGCCCATTTCGGAGGCGAGCAGGATATGACCATCATCGCTCGTCATATAGCGCGACGGCCTCAGGCCGTTGCGGTCCAGCGTGGCGCCGATCATCTTGCCATCGGTGAAGACCATGGCAGCGGGGCCGTCCCACGGCTCCATCAGGGCTGCATGATATTCATAGAAGGCGCGGCGGTCTTCATCCATCAGCGGATTACCGGCCCAGGCCTCGGGGATCAGCATCATCATCGCATGGGGCAGCGAGTAGCCACCCATGGTGAGGAATTCGAGCGCGTTGTCGAAGCAGGCCGTGTCCGACTGGCCCTCATAGGAAATCGGCCAGAGCTTGGAGAGATCCTCTCCCAGCATGTCGGAGCGCATGTTGGCCTGGCGCGCCGCCATCCAGTTAAAGTTGCCGCGCACCGTGTTGATCTCGCCGTTATGGCACACGAAGCGATAGGGGTGAGACAGCGGCCATGACGGGAAAGTATTGGTCGAGAAGCGCTGGTGCACCATGGCAAAAGCGCTCTCGACGCGCGGGTCTTCGAGGTCGCGGTAATAGGCGCCCACATCCTTGCCAAGCACCAGTCCCTTGTAGACAACGGTGCGGGCCGAAACGGAAACCGGATAATAGGTCCTGGCCTTGGCGCCCAGCACTTCAAGCACGCGGTTCGACACCACCTTGCGGCAGACGAAAAGCTTCCGCTCGAAATGCGCCTCGTCGCGGATCGTCGGGCCACGGCCGATGAACACCTGCCGGTGCACGGGCTCGGTGCCCTTCACCGAATATCCGAGTACGGATGAATCAACCGGCACGTCGCGCCAGCCCAGAACCTTGAGGCCTTCCTCGCGCGAGGTTTCCCACCAGATGCGCTCGATGTCCTGGCGGTAGACAGGCTCGCGCGGCATGAACAATTGCCCGACGCCATATTGCTGCTGGCCCGGAAGCTCGAAGCCCAAACGCTTCGCCTCGTCGGCAAAGAAGCCATGCGGGATCTGGATCATGATGCCCGCACCATCGCCAGCCTTGGGGTCGGCACCCACAGCGCCACGATGCTCGAGGTTTTTCAGGATGGAGAGGCCATCGCTCACCATGCGGTGGCTTTTGGCATTGTGAATGTTGGCGATGAGGCCGATGCCGCAGGCATCATGTTCGTTGCGCGGATCATAAAGACCGTGCGCTTGGGGCACGCCCTCCGGCAGCATGTGCGTGTTCATGGCCAATTCCTTTTCCGTCCTCAACCCAGTTAACTCCAACTGGCCCTGCTTGGGAACCGCTTGGGGTGCCGTCTTCATCTTGTCGTACCAGGTGCTCATCTGTCAGGCGGGGCCTTTGGGTGGCCGCCGAACCCCTTGCCTCAGATCAAACTCTTGGGGCAGTTCCAGTGCCCGAGCTTGTGTCCGCTATTTGCGTTTGGGAAACGGAACTCGGAACGCGCAAGCGGTGTCAGCGGCCTGACCGGCCGCCGTATTCAGGGTATCTGTGGTCGTATTCCGGAGCATCCGGGGTCCACTTGCCTTGATTAATACTGTGAAAGGACAGTAACACTGTCCTATCTCTTTAAAACAGATTGAGTGGCGCCGCGCAAGTAAGGAATCAATCCAGGCAACAATACGCAATAATATTGCGCACTTGACGCGCCCTTAAAACCAGACATTTTCTACATATGGAACAAACCGTCTTCGAAATACCCGTCCACGGCGGTATCATCGAGATCCGAAGAGGCGATCTCGCGGATGTGCGCATCTTGGGCCTGCTGCGCTATCATTTCGACAAATGCCATGAGGTCACGCCACCCGGCAGCGCGCATGTCTTCGACGTGTCGCGGCTCAACGCGCCCGATGTCGATTTCTGGTCGGCATGGGAGGGCGATGAATTGCTCGGTGTTGGCGCCATGAAGCTGCTCGAGTCCGGCCACGGCGAGGTCAAGTCCATGCACACCTCCGAGGCATCACGCCGCCGCGGCGCCGGCGGCGCCATCCTCCGCCACATCATGGAAACGGCGCGGATGAGGCGCGTCAATCGCCTCAGTCTTGAAACCGGATCGTTCCCGTACTTCGAACCGGCGGTTCGCCTCTACAAGGCGCACGGCTTTCACGAATGCCCGCCGTTTGGCAGCTACAAGCCGGATCCCAACAGCCTGTTCCTGACACTTGATCTTGAGAGGGAGTGACCGCTCTGATGCCACGCCCGTTGCATGCTGGACCCCGGCCTGCGCCGGGGTGACGGGTTGTTGGGTAAATGTTGTTCTGTCCGTCATCCCGGCGAAGGCCGCGACCCCGCTTTCTTTCCGTCCACGGAACGCCGTCGCCGAAAATATTCCTTGACTTCCGCATATCG
>JBKJQU010000219.1:0-10520 GCA_046594995.1 Aestuariivirga sp. | reverse complement strand
ACCGTCTGGAATACACAACTCGATCACGAGCCGGGCCTTCGCATCCCGAACATGTTCGATGCCGCGGTCGAGGGCACCTTCAAGGGTCTTTTCGTCCAGGGCGAGGACATCGCGCAGTCGGACCCCAACACCAAGCACGTGACCCATGCGCTTGAAGCCATGGAATGCATCATCGTGCAGGACCTGTTCCTGAACGAGACCGCCGCCTTCGCCCATGTTTTCCTGCCGGGCACCTCTTTCCTCGAGAAGGACGGCACTTTCACCAACGCCGAGCGCCGCATCAACCGCGTGCGCCAGGTGAAGGCCCCGATGCAGGGCAAGCACGAATGGCAGGTGGTGTGCGATCTTGCCACCGCGATGGGCTATCCCATGAGCTACGACAACGGCTCGGAGATCATGGACGAGATCGCCCGTGTCACGCCGACGTTTGCGGGCGTGTCCTTCGCGAAGCTCGATACGCTGGGCTCCGTCCAGTGGCCGTGCAACGACAAGGCTCCGGAGGGAACCCCCCTCATGCACGTCGGCGGTTTCGTCCGCGGCAAGGGCCGCTTCGTCGTCACCGAGTTCGTGCCCACGCCGGAGCGCACCAACCGCTCCTTCCCGCTGATCCTGACCACGGGCCGCATCCTGTCGCAATACAATGTGGGCGCCCAGACCCGGCGTACCGAGAATGTGATCTGGCACAAGGAAGACGTTCTCGAAATTCATCCGCATGATGCTGAAGTGCGCGGCATCAGGGATGGCGCGATGGTCTCGATCTCGAGCCGCATGGGCGCCACGACGCTCCGTGCAAAGATTACCGAGCGCATGCCACAGGGCGTGATCTACACCACCTTCCATCATCCGGTGTCAGGCGCCAACGTCATTACCACCGAATATTCGGACTGGGCCACGAACTGCCCCGAATACAAGGTGACGGCGGTACAGGTCACCGTTTCGAACCAGCCTTCCGAATGGCAAAAGGAATGGGAAGGGCGCGAGGAAGAGAACAAGCGCATTGCGGGGCACAGCTTTGTCGCAGCGGAGTAATCAGAGCCAGTCCCATCCTGCCGTCACCCCCGCGAAAGCGGGGGCCCAGCTTCACACGCTGAGGAAGGAAACGGGATCCCCGCTTTCGCGGGGATGACGGCTATGGGGAAAGGTTCAGCTAAATTGCGGGCAGTGACGAAGTCAGAATCTACGCTCTTTACTTCAGTTCCCGCGCATGGCGTGCTCCACACGCTGGGTGGCGATATCGATACCGTCTGGCAGGTGCCGGAGGAGGTGCCGCTCGCGATTCAGTTCAACTCACGGAACTATGCCGTGATGATGGGAACGCCTGCGGACTTCGAGGATTTCGGCATCGGTTTTTCGCTGGCGGAAGGCCTCGTTCAACAGGCCTCGGACGTTGAGGGCGTTCTCGTTCTCCCATCCGAGCAGGGCTACGCCATCGATCTTTCGGTGCCCGAGGACAGGATCGACTTCGCCCGCATGGCAAGGCGCACGCTCGAGGGCCGCACCGGCTGCGGGCTTTGCGGCATCGAGGATATGAAGGATGCGATCCGCATGCCGGGGCGCGCGGTGCCCGATGTTCCGCTCATCCCGCAAGCCGTGGCGCGTGCCTATGAGCAGCTGCCGGCGCACCAGCCGATGAGCCGCATCAACCGCACGGTTCATGCCGCCGCCTGGTGCTCCGTGGACGGAGAAATTCTCCTCTCCCGCGAAGACGTGGGCCGCCACAATGCGCTCGACAAGCTGATCGGCGCACTGGCACGAGCCGGAACCGACCTCACCTCCGGCTTCGTGATGATGTCCAGCCGCTGCAGCTTCGAACTGGTGCAAAAATGCGCCATCGCCGGCATCGGGGCTCTCGCCACCGTGTCGGCCCCCACCGCACTGGCCCTCACGCTTGCATCGCAGGCTCACCTCAAACTCGCGGCGCTTTCAAATCGCGGCGTCATGATCTTCGACAAGGAATAGTCCCAATGGAATCGCGCGACATGATCCGCATGGCCAACCAGATTGCGGACTTCTTCAAGGGCTATGACCGTAATTCCGCGACAACGGAAATGGCGGACCACATCAACCGCTTCTGGGAGCCGAGGATGCGCATTGCGCTGCTGTCCTACATTGAAAAGGGCGGTGAAGGCATGCATCCGCTGGTTATAGAGTCGGCCCATCTCTATCGGCGGCCAAAAGAATTCCGCCCCTACGAACGCGATACCAAGCCCGGCCCAACCGATTCAACGTCCCGCGATCTTGAGAAGGCAGCCGCAGGCTACGCGCCTTCCGAGGACCACTGAAGGTTAATCGAAAAGCTCCAGCGCCTGCGCGGCGTTGTTGCGCATGGCCCCGAGTATCATCTTGTCCATGAAGCTGCCGTGCTTGGCGTATTCCTCCAGCGCCAAGTCGCTTATGTCGAGGACCCTGGTGTATGTTACTTCCGCCGCCAGTATGATCTTGCCGTCCTGCGTGATAATGCCAATGCCTTGCTATGCTGTTGCCAGTCCACTGCTCACACTCATCCAGGCGGATGAATGAGCCTCGCGCGTGGCATCGCGCGCTCTTGCCCGGTGGCCGGCACCACCAGCCCGGCAAACAGGCAAGGGATGGCGATGATGCGAATCACGGAAGCTTGCGCCGCTTCGCTTTCGGCATCCGCCAGATGTGGTCGACCAGATCATCGACCGTGATGCCATCTTCCGAATAGGCTTCGCCCTTTACAGTGATTCCGGCTTCGTCCACCGTGCCCTGGCGGCCTGAAACCAGCGGATGCCACCAGGCGAGCGTCTTTCCCTCATCCAGCAGGCGGTAGGCGCAGGTGGCGGGAAGCCAGCCAAGTGCGCCGATGTTTTCGGGCGTCAGGGCCACGCAGTCCGAAACCTTCTCATGGCGTTTGGGATAATCCGAGCAGCGGCAGGTCTTGAGGTCGAGCAGCTTGCATGCTGCACGGGTATAGAGAAAGCGGCCGGTATCCTCGTCCTCCAGCTTGTTCAGGCAGCAGCGGCCGCAGCCGTCGCACAGCGATTCCCATTCTTCACGGGTCAGTGCGTCGAGAGGCTTCGTCTTCCAGAACGGCTGGGATGCGGACATTGCGCTATGCAAAGGATCAGGACGATCTTGTCAATGGGTGGTTGCGCAGTTCATGGCCCGAATTCATGAACAAGAGTGAACCGCATTGTGGCAAGGCATTAACCTCCGCTTAACCAGACTCTGGCGCTGCTCGGGCTCTGGCTTATAATGCATCGACGTAGCGTCATTTCTTGCGCCAACGCGGCTGTGGCCCGTTTTCGTCACAATCTGCTTCTAACCGGAATTCAACCCTTAACGGTCTGACGCCAAAGTGCCGAACGTCCCTCCCCGCAAATCGATTGCCGGCCTCCTGTGGAGGGCTGACTCCGTGGTCAGCACCGCTGGCTTCGAGACGTGGGATTTCATCAAGCGATTCAGTTCCGGCTATTCGGCCTTCCTCTACCGGTTCCGCCTCAAGGGTGTGAAGCGCATCGTTATCGACCTGCTCGATGACGGCATCACTTTCGGCGTCATCATCAGCTTTATCATGCTGGCCTATGCGCTTCCGCCCCTCCCCACCGGCGACGTGTGGAATCTTGGCCGTGAATATGCAGTGACCTTTACCGATGCCAATGGAGAAATCATTGGTCGCCGCGGCATCCGCCAGGACGACGCCATTCCGCTCGACGAAATTCCTTCAACTATGATCAGGGCGGTGCTGGCGACGGAGGATGCCCGCTTCTTCGATCACTTCGGCGTCGATGTCATCGGCACATTCCGCGCCATCATCCAGAACGCGCGGGCCAATGATGTGGTGCAGGGCGGATCATCGCTCACCCAACAGGTGGCGAAAAACCTGTTCCTGTCGCCGGAGAAAACCATCCGCCGCAAGGTGCATGAGGCGTTCCTGTCGCTGTGGATCGAGGCGCGTCTCTCCAAGGAGGAGATCCTCAAGCTCTATCTCGACCGCTCTTATCTTGGCGGAGGCAATTATGGCGTCGAGGCGGCGTCGCAATTCTATTTCGGCAAGTCCATCCGCGACATCACGCTGCCAGAGGCGGCGATGCTCGCAGGCCTGTTCAAGGCGCCCTCCAAATACGCGCCCCATAACAATCTCGACGTAGCCCGCGCGCGCGCCAATACCGTGCTCTACCGCATGCTCGACGTGGGCTTCATCACGCAGGGCGAATTGCTGCAGGCGCGGCGCGAGCCCGCGACCGCCATCGCGCAGAGCATTGCCGACAGCCCCAACTGGTTCCTCGACTGGGCCTATCGCGATACGCTGGCGCTTCTCGACGAGTTGAAAATCACCGGCGACTTCGTGCTCGAGGTGAAGACCACGATCAACCTGCCGCTCCAGACGGCCGCGCAGAAAATCATCAATGAAGAGCTGGCGATCAACAGCGAGCGCTACGACGTGAGTCAGGCTGCCTCCGTCACCATGGCGCCCGACGGGGCGGTACGTGCGATCGTCGGCGGCAAGGATTATGAAACGAGCCAGTTCAACCGCGCCACCGATGCGCTTCGCCAATCAGGCTCGTCATTCAAGCCCTTCGTCTACATGGCGGCGGTGCTGAACGGCTACAAGCCGACCGATGTGCTGGTGGATGGACCCGTGTCGGTGGGCAACTGGTCGCCGAAGAACTACACCAGCAAGTATGCGGGCCGCACCACGTTGAGCAATGCGCTGGCGCAATCGTATAATTCGATTCCCGTGAAGCTGATGGTTGCCATCGGCCGCAAGGCCATCATCGACACCACGCATCTTGCCGGTGTGAAGGGCGAGATAGAGACTTGGGCGCCAATGGTGCTGGGCACCAGTGCGCTGAGCCTGATCGACCTGACGACGGGCTATGCCACCTTCGCGTCTGGCGGATTTGCGGCGAAGCCCTATGCCGTGCTGGAAGTGCGCCGGGCCAATGGAGACCTGATCTACAGCCGCTCGGAAGCCTCCTTCATGCCGCCGCGCCGGGCCTTCCCGGAAGATAAAGTGGCGGAGCTGAATTCCATGCTCTCTGCCGTCGTGAAAACCGGAACGGGCCGCCGCGCCGACCTGGGCTTTGCACCGCAGGGCGGCAAGACCGGAACCAACCAGAGCTACCGCGATGCGTGGTACGTCGGCTTCACCGGCCATAACGTGACGGGCGTGTGGTTCGGCAATGACGACTTCACCACGATGAACGAGGTCACTGGCGGCCTGCTGCCCGCGCCGACGTGGAAGCGCATCATGCTGGAAGCAGAACGCGGGCTTCAGCCCGTTAGCCTTGCCGGCATTCCCTATGACGACAGCTATGCGCTGGCACAGGTGGAGCCCGAGCAGCCAGTTACGCCCGAACCGATCGCCGATGAAACCGACCAGGGCGTGGTGGGCAATACGCCGGTGCCGAAAAACGGCGAGGACGTTAACAATGTCCTGAACGGCATGTTCGACCTGTTCGAGGAAACGCCGCCGCTGGTTGCTGCAAAGCCCGTCAAGAAGAAGAATACCGATGCGCTGGTGCTGCCCAAGGCCAATGTGAAGACCGATACCCAAAAGAAGAGGCGCAGTTTCGTCGAAGAGATCTTCGGTGGCATCGACGACCCGCCGCCCGAGAAAAAGAAGAAGAAAAAGAAGAAGAAGACCCTCTTTGACAGTATCTTCTGATCCATGACACTTTCTGATCCATGACATGAAGCGCTTTCCGGGAGGCATAGTCTACGTGATCGTGGGCGTGGCCGCTGGTGCCTTCAGCGCCTATCTGGCGATTCAGAATGCCGGTGTGGAAGCGGTGAGCAACGGCAGCCCCTGGCTCAGCCGCGCCGCGGCTATGGAGAGCGGTTCCGGCTTCTACGTGCGCTTGCACTACCTGATCGAGGGACGGCTGCCACCCGCTCAGGGTCAGCTGGTGGAGGCGACGGCGGAAACCGACAGCGAGGGTCAACCGCTCACCACGACCTGCCGCTATCGTCTTGCCAGCACCGGCCCCCTGCCGCGCTGGTGGAGCATCGCCGTGACGGGATGGGGCAACGACCCGACTTCGCGGCAAACGGTGGCTGATTCCGATACGGTCATCCGCGATGGAAATGGCGGCGTTGCCATCGTCGCATCGCGCACACCGCAACCCGGCAACTGGCTGAAGGCGCCCGATGCGCGGCGCTTCACAATCCTCTATTCCGCCGTCCCGGTGAGCGGCAGGAAATCTTCGGAACCTGCCTTCTCGATCAAGCGGGAGGGCTGCTGATGTGGATGGCAAGGGCCTACTGGATCGCGGTGGCGCTTGCGGCGGCCGTAGCCACCCATGCAGCATTCGTGCTCTTCGTGCCGGCCTACTGGTTTTCCCAGCAAGTGCATCAGATCGCCGGCAGCAACGGCCAGAACAGCTTCTTCATTCTTCCGCCAGAAGACCAGGCCCGCCTGTTTCCCGGTCTGCCGCACAATGGCGTGACAGGGGTCTGCGTCTTCGATGTTTCGAAAGGCGATGTGACCTTGTCAGCCGACCTGCCGGACGGCTTCTGGGTGACAACGATCTATACGGATCGCGGCGAGTCGATCTACTCGGTGAACAACCGCCAATCGGGCGCCAATATCTTCAACGTGACGCTTTCGCTGGCGCCGGGCTTCATCGACATGCTGATACAGGCGACCGACAAGGAACGGCCTGAGATCGACAGCGGCTGGACGGTCATGTCGCCACGGCCCGTGGGTCTGGCAGTTGTCTGGTACCCGCTTCCAGACATGGCATTGCGGGCAGTCACGGGAGACGGCATTGCCCGTACGCGATGTGCCCAGGGCATTGCCTCGCCCTCCCAGTAACCGTCTGGACGGCGATTACCGAGGCGCCTGATCCCCTGTCTTGCGGCTGGTCGCATCGAAAGATGCGGCCTTTTTCGTTTTCAAAGGGGAAACAAACTCAGAGCGTTCAATAAAAGTCGAAATCGCCGCGCGGCTGGGAGGATGAACCATTGCGGACTGCGGGCAGCCGCTCGGCCAGATCGAACATCATCCGCTCGACGCGCACGCCTGGAAAGATGATGATTTCCGCTTCGTCCATTTCGCTGGCGCGGGATGCCGGACGCACGCGCCCCGCGGGAAACTCAATAACGGCACTGGTAACGGCACTCATGGCGTTCGCTCTCTCGTTGCGGAACAATCTTTTCCGTCTCGAGCGCGATTAAACGCAGCTATGGTTAACAGTTACCTAAGCGGCTGCAATGAGTCCCGCCGTGCCCTTGCGATCCTCGATTTCCACGACCCAGATATCAGGATCAAAGCGCCGCTTCCGCTCCAGCAGCGCGTCGATCTGTTCCATGGAGGACGGAGGACCGAGTTCCACGCTCCAGCGGCGTTCGCCCTCTTCATCATGCGAGGGACCTGGCGCCGGGCCGAAAAGATGGAATGTTCCATCGAGATGATTGACGATGACATAGATGGCGCCCGCCTCCTCGGCACCTTTCCGGATGACCGCGCCATAGAGGCCCTCGACCATGCAGCGGCGCAGACATGCGCTGACCCAGATCCCTGTCTTGAGGCGCAAGGCGTTATTCGGTGGCCAGGTCGGACTGGCCGCTCATCTTGCCGAGTTCGGCCATCAGGGCATCCGAAATCTCGCCGGTTTCCGGCATCTGGCGGTCGCGCTGGAACGCCAGGATCGCATTCCTTGTCTGGCGCGACATCTCGCCATTGATTTCGCCGGGGCTGTAGGCCAGCTCGGCGAGGCCGGTCTGCACGCGGCGAACTGAAGCACGGGCTTCGGCATCGGGATCGGGCGTGATCGAGCCGGTGAACAGCGATGCCTCGGCAAGTTCGCGGGTATAGCGGATATGCTCGGCCAGTTCCTGCGAGGGCTTGCCGTCGGGATCAAGCCCGACGGAGGCCTGATAAGCGGTGATCGCCTGCTTCGTCTTTCGGCCGATGACGCCATCGACCATGCCCTTGTAGAAACCGGCAGCGGCGAGTTCGCGCTGCACGGCTTCGACGGTTGGATCATATTTCAACTGGATGGTGCGACCGCCGCCCGGAACATCGACGTCGATCCGTGCCGTGCCCTCTGCGAGACCATTGAAACCATTGGCAGCGGCAGACCGCCCGGTGTCGGGCTGCATGAAGAAGGCATTGCCGATGATCGCGAGACTGAGGAGGCCCGTGATGCCCCAGGCCGAAGCCGGCACGATTCTTCGCCTGCGGTTGTCCTTCAGAACCATGTTACGCATTCAGCCGACCCGAACTCACTCTCGCTCGCGGGGCCTCGAACGGGCCATTCCGCAATGAAGCTCACAACTTGCACCAGCACGGTTAACGGCGCCTTTCCGAAACTCCGCGCTGCCAGCTCTCCTCATACAATCTCTGCCAGCACGTGGTAAATATTCGGTTAACACAAAGTATAAAATTCAATTCGAATATAGTATAAAACTGCCGCTTAATGTATTCAAATCCTACTACCATACGAAACCGGCCCGAAACTCTCTCTATGCGATGTATAGCGGAGTGAAAAAGGGGTGCGGGGATGCGTCTCATTCGAACATTACTGATAATCGGCGGAGCGGGCTTCTTGCTGCCATCGCCACCTGAGTCCGTTACGGCGGCGAATACACCTGTTGCAGCACAGGATGTCTCGACGCTTGAAATGCTGTCGTCAGCATCATCGGCGGTGACGGACGTGGCAGGTTTCTGCGCCCGCCAGCCGGATGTGTGCGAGACCGCCGTCTATGTGGCGGGCAAGCTTGAAGCCAAGGCGAAGTACAGCGCCAGGCTCATTTACGAGTGGGCTTCCGAATCAACATCCGACCCGGCCCTTCCGGCGAGCACGCAGGAGGCGATCAAGGTCGACATGATGCAGACCGGATCGTTCAAGCTGGCAATGGCCGAGGACAAGGAACCGCCGAAGAGTCAGTCCACGCTGCAGATCGAGGATCTGATTCCCGAATGGCGCGGGCCCGTGCAAAAACCGAAAGAACAGAAAGAAGGTTGAGGTTCGGGCACTCGAGGCCTATCTGATCGCTCACACGGGCCATTGGATTGGAATTTCTGCTTGAACAAGATCGAAACCCTGCTGTCGGACTTCGAGGTTCTCGATGACTGGGAAGACCGCTACCGTCATGTGATCGAGCTTGGCCGCGAACTGCCGCTGCTCGACGATGCAGCACGCAATGCCGAGAACAAGGTGCGGGGCTGCGCCAGCCAGGTGTGGATCACGTCGCAGAAATCCGGCCCGGCGGATGAGCCGGTACTGACGTTTTCAGGCGACAGCGACGCCCTGATCGTCAAGGGCCTTATCGCCATCGCCTTCATGATCTATTCGGGAAAGCCGGCGCGTGAGATCGTCGCGACGGATGCGGGTGAGGTTCTGGGCAAGATCGGGCTTTCCAGCCATCTCACCCAGCAGCGCTCGAACGGCTTTGCCTCGATGATTCAGCGCATCAAGTCGGAGGCACTGGGGGCGCTTCAGGCATCTTCGAGTGCGGCGATCGACGGGCGGTAATCGTCCAGTCCCCATTGCGAGACTGCGGGTTTCGCTGACCTGCCCTGCTTCTCCAGCAAGCCATAGTGCCGCGCCAGCGCGGTGAGCGCCAGACCCAGCACCGCCTTGCCGCTGCGCTGCGGCAGGTTGAGCACTCGTTCCGCCTGCTCCAGCCCTGCCGCCATGCAGCACACCTGCAAGATAATGCTCGAGAGTTCCGGCCCCACCGCTTCCATCGCCTTGTGATAGCGCTGGCGCGCGGCAATGGCGCCATCGCTCATCTCTACCGCAGCGTTGCCACCGCGGCCGCCGGTTCCCGCCATATCCCAGTTGGTTGTGGTGCGGCGTGCCAGCATCGAACGCTCGAACTCCATGCGGAGCCGTTCGCCTGCAAGGTATTGGGCCTCGGTGAGCAGTGGTTGACCATCCCGGCCACGCCGGGTGCGAAGCCAGGACAGAGGACTTTCGGCATCATTGAGTGTGGGGCTGGCAGATGCGCCTTCGACAGGGCGTTGCGGACGGTGCGCGGTGAGTGAGTTGACAGGCATTTGAGTTGTGGATTCCGGAGGCTTATTCATGTTATGTTCTCCTAACGGAATGAGGAATAACCTCCTTTATATCAGGAATCAATACCTCAATTCAGTTTATTTTCCGTTCAGGCGGAATTAGCCTTGCGATCTTCCTCGTCCACCGCGGACAAGAAGTAGTCGAGGCAGAGGATCATCGTCACCTGACCACCGGCAGAACTCGCAAGCGGTAGCTTGATCCAGTATTGCACCAGATGTTCCTTGTTCACCCTGGGGCCACGGACGATGCCCTGCGTGGGTTTGCCATCCAGCGCCGTATGCCGGTAGGCGGCCATCCAGTAATCGCGCTTTGAACCCAGATCGAGTTCCGCGATGCGGAGGCCCGTGATCTCCTGGTCATAGACATCGCGCAGCCTTGTTCCAGCAAGGCGCACTTTTGAATGGCTGATATCTTCCTCGATATCGACGAGGCTGATGAAGGGAAGGAGACGCGGGATTTGCGCGGGATTGATGTCGGCCCGCGATGGTATTGCCTTGCCCGAAGCACAGGACAGCCAATAATCAT
>JBKJQU010000162.1:0-5941 GCA_046594995.1 Aestuariivirga sp. | reverse complement strand
CTCGACTGTCCAGACCGCGTATATGGAATCGCTCGCTCGCGACGACATGATCTTTGCGTTGGGGCCGGCGGGTACCGGCAAGACCTATCTGGCGGTGGCCTGTGCCGCCGAAGCCCTTATGAACGGCGAGGTTGACCGCATCGTCCTGTCCCGCCCCGCTGTGGAAGCAGGCGAGCGGCTGGGCTTCCTGCCGGGAGACATGAAGGAGAAGGTCGATCCCTATCTTCGCCCGCTGTATGACGCGCTCTACGACATGATGCCCGCAAGCCTCGTCGCCAAGGGCATCGCGGAAAACCAGATCGAGATCGCACCCCTGGCCTTCATGCGCGGCCGCACATTGTCGTCTGCCTTCATCATCCTCGACGAGGCGCAGAACACCTCGCCGCAGCAGATGAAGATGTTCCTGACGCGGCTGGGCGAAGGCAGCCGCATGGTGGTGACGGGCGATCCGACGCAGGTCGACCTTCCGTCCGGCGCAAGCTCTGGTCTCGCGGAAGCTGTGTCGGTTCTGAAAGGCGTCAGCAGCGTTGAAGCCGTCGCCTTCAAGAATGCCGATATCGTGCGTCACGCGCTCGTGGGCCGCATCGTCTCCGCTTATGACAAGGCCGCAGCCGCAAAACGGAAATGATCGTCACCATCGATGTCGAGGACGAGGCCTGGAGCCAATTGCCGGGCCTCGAAGAACTGGCGCGGTCCGCCGTTTCCGCCGCGCTCACCGGTCTGAACGTGGGCGAGAGCAACACCGAAACCGCGCTCCTCTTCACCGATGACAACTCCATTGCCGCCATCAACGCCGAATGGCGCGGCAAGCCCAGCCCCACCAACGTCCTTTCGTTCCCGACTCCGGAAAACATGCCGGTGCCGGATGGCGAGCCGAGGCCCTTGGGGGACATCGTCCTCGCCTTCGGCACCGTGGCGCGGGAGGCGGCGGAACAGGGCAAGACGTTGCAAGCCCACGCCGTGCATCTTATTGTACACGGCGTCCTGCATCTCGCAGGCCTTGACCACGAAGACGACACCCAGGCCGACGATATGGAACGGCTTGAGATCGAGATCCTGAAAGGATTGGGTATTTCCAACCCCTATCATGAGTGACAGTGACAGTAGCAGCGGCTTGACCCTGAACGACAGCCGCAGGGAAAGCCTGTGGACCCGGATCCGCAGCCGCTTTGGCCGCAACCGCGAAATGGGCCTGCGCGAGAGCCTCGAAGGCGCACTCGAAACGCACGAGGCGCAAAACCCCGGCGAGATGGTGCGCGAGGAAGCGAAATCGATGATGCTCAACATCATCGAGTTCTCAGGGCTTCGCGTCGATGACGTGATGGTGCCGCGCGTCGACATCGTGGCGATCGACGAGACCGACACGATGCGCGAGATGCTGGAAAAATTCATCGACGCCAATCATTCCCGCATGCCCGTATACCGCGAGACGCTGGACGGCGTCACCGGCATGATCCATGTCAAGGATTTCCTGCGCTGGATGGCGGCCAAAGGCGGAAAGAAGAAGAAGGCAGTGAAGGGCGAGAAGCCCGTGCTTCAGGGCCTCACCATCGCCGCCACCGAGCTCTCCACCACGGTGAAGCAGGCGGGCCTCAACCGCGAGGTGTTGTTCGTGCCGCCCTCGATGCCCGCCACCGATCTTCTGGTGCGCATGCAGGCCACGCACACGCATCTCGCCATCGTCATCGACGAATACGGCGGCACCGAAGGCCTCGTCTCGATCGAGGATCTGGTGGAGGTCATCGTCGGCGATATCTCGGATGAGCACGACACCGACGAGGACCTCGAGATCAAGCCGGTGGAGGACAAGGTCTACAGTGCGGATGGCCGCGTCGGCATCGCCGAACTCGAAGCGCTGCTCGGCGTCGATCTCCTCTCGGACGAGGAGGAAGAAGAAGCCGACACGCTCGCCGGCCTCGTCTTCAAGATCGCCGGCCGCGTGCCCACACGCGGCGAAATCATCCGGCACGAGTCGGGGCTGGAATTCGAGATTCTGGAGTCCGATCCGAGACGTGTGAAGCGGGTGCGGATCAACGCGAAGAACCTGGTGATGGCGGACGGGGATGTGTCGGGGGACCGGAGTTCGGGATGATCGTACGAAATATTGGTCTACGCTGAAAAATCGCTTCCAGAGGCCTGACTTATGACCGAGAGAAGCTGTGTTCCAAGCATGTTTGTCAGGAGTGATTCCATTTCAGACACATCGATTATTTCGCTGTTTCTCCATGCCGTATCTGCAGCCATTAGTGCGTGAAAATATCCATTCCGGTTCTTTTGAATCTGCTCTGGTATGGTTGGGGAACCGGGTAGCACATAGCCAAGCATGATTGACAATACGATGTACGAGAGTACCCGGCTTGTTCTGCCATTGCCATCCACGAACGGATGAATCCAGTTATGGCGCCACATAACGTATGCCGCCAGATAAAATGCCGTTTTCACATGGAGATTGTCATTTACGTAGTCGCACATTTCCGTCACAAGTGCGGGCACAAGATGAGGCGCGGGCGGAGCGTGTGCACTTTTCTCAATGCCTACAATGGTTCTACGCCATTGCCCGGGCTCAGATTCGATACCTTCCACTGCAATTTGTTGAAGTTCAAGTATTAGGCCCGGCCGCAATGCAAACGGTCTCCCTGGTTCAAGATAATAGCGAATTATCTCAATACCTTGAGTAAGCTGTCGGAAGCCATTTTCTGCCTCCAGTCGAGTCTTTTGTTCTTCATCCATTGTTCATCACAAATTATTGTGGCCGCATCCTTTTCAGATGCGGCCACAATGTGAGACCAATTGGTCTTTTATTCAAGCACGATTGGCTTCGGCCAGCTCGTCGATCAACTGACGGGTGATTTTGGGATTTTCGAATGCAGTGTTGCCATACACGAAGCTGCGGCGTTGCTCTTCTTGTTGCGCTTCGGTCATTTTGACGGCCTTCGCCATCTCAATCAGTCTCGATATGCTGTAGTTCATACCGCCTCCTCCTCGATGAAGTGCTTCGTTTTTAGTGATTGTTTTCATCTAACCACTACAAGTGTCAACGGTTAATAATTCATTAATCCCTGCAGCGGTGCCAATCAGTAAATGCCACACGCGCGAGTTGGTTGCATGTACGACCCTTGGGCTGATCCGGCTAGTCTGAATAGCGCATGCCACATACGCTGATGTGTCACAGATACCAATGAGCCGAATCAGCGGGTATTCTCCAAAGCTCTACCTCCTTAGGTTTATAACACTGCCAGATCAGCCATAGTCCGCAGGGGAGTCACAACGATGCTGGCTTGAACGTTTGGGTTGATGCCGGACACCAAGGTTTCACGGCATCGGAAGCTGATTCCTTCACGATGCTGATCAGTTGCGTCGTGAAGTTTTCGAACCCTTAGACCTTCATGGCGAATGTCGCCGACACCGGGCGGGCCGTGGCAGGATCGCACCGATGTTTCGCGCGGGTCTCGAACTTGAAGTTGTGCAACGTGCCGCAAGTTGCCTCCACCGGGAGTACAGTGACAGTGCATTCAGCTTTTACCTTGTGGCTCGGAACCTTGCTTTTCGGCGCGATGATGTCACCGTAAACCGCAGCTTTTCATGCAAGCCGGTTCATGGGCCGTCTTCTGTCTGAGGTAATCGGATGCAGTGTCACCAAGGCGAAGGCAGCTCATCTGCGGGAAATGCTCTAACCCTCTGGGTCAGTCCCTTCGCCAGCCGCGGCGGCAATGTTGCGCGGCGCCGTCTCACGGGCCTTCAGGAAGCGCTCGAGATCGGTGTTGGAGATACGCCAGCCCTTGCCAATGTCGATGGCGCGAAGCGCGCCAGACTTGATCCAGTTCCGCACGGTCGCCTCGGAAACCTCCAGCCGTCCGGCGAGCTCTTGCACAGTCTGATACCGGTCATACGGCATGAACCGTCCCCTGATGTTGCTTTTGGTGAAGAATAGTCTTGTTTGATCGATTTTCCTTGATTCAGATCAATGATGCCTCGCTGCACTTTTGTTATCAGAGACCCCGCGAAGAGACCTCCAGCGGCGTGGCCTCATTCTTCCGGTTTTCTGAACATCGCAGCGCATCATGGAGCAAGCAATGCCAACCCGTATCGCCTACATGCCCTTGAACACCTACCCCGAAGCGCTTCCGGATCAATCAATCCTTGCCGCTGCCGGCCTTGCGGCGGCGCTCGGATGCAGCCTGCATGTCGCAATATTCTCCGTTGATATTCCGCAACTCTATTCACCTTTGGGGGGCATGCTTCTGGACGTGCCGGGACTCGTGCACAGCGCTGAGGAAAAGAGCAAGGCCGAATGCCTCCGTCTCGAGAGGCTCGTCCAGGGCGCTGCGGGGTCAAGCCTCGACATTCACTGCAAGAAACGCGAAATCGTGCTGGGTGCCGCGCTGGACCTGGCGGCTGGCGAGGCGCGCTACTTCGACCTTGCCATACTTCCCTGGACAGGTGAGACCACTGTGGCGCAGGATTTGACCGAGGCCGTGGTTTTCGGAGCCGGCCGTCCCGCTGTTCTCGTCCCGCCCTCGACGCCTTCCGGCGGCATCGACCACATCGCGGTGGCCTGGGACGGAAGCCGTTTCGCCGCCCGCGCGCTGAACGATGCCTTGCCGTATCTGGCCGAAGGTGGCCGCGTCACGGTTCTGACAGTGAAGGACGAAAAGCCTCTGGGCCGCGCGGATCTCGCCAGCACTCTTGCATCATCATTGGAAAGGCGCGGCTACAATGCCAGGCCTCTGGACGTCGTTCTGGCCAAGAAGAACATCGGCGTGGCGCTTCAGGATGCTGCGCTGTCGGAAGGGGCAAAGCTCCTGGCGATGGGAGGCTTCGGCCATTCCCGTCTGCGCGACTTCGTTCTGGGAGGAGCAACCAAGGGCATTCTCGGCGATCTTCGTTTGCCGATCCTGCTATCGCACTGAGAGGTGCGCTCGTTGAAATCGGGCTGGTTCGGCGAGATTACCGTTCAATCATGCGTCGCTATCTGCAAGTGCACTTGGAACCAAGGGGGCGGCGCAGGTGACGACTCATGATGCTGGCCGGGCCGGTCTGTTCACGCCAGTGGGGCTTTCGTGCTGCTCGCAAAGGGAAGTGATGGATTTTTGAAGTGCCGGTACCGCCTCACATCATTGAAGTCCACCTCAGAACAGCCGATCAGCTTTACAACTCGCTCGATCCATCGCCTTTTCATGAGCGCGACCTGGACGAGAATGCCGAACGCTACATCGTCGGGTGGGCTCGCGAGGCCAGCAATTCTGAAAACATGCAGCTCATCGTCACGTTGCCGGATATGGCACGCCAGGCTGAAGCCGCACAGCGTATTCCTGAAGCCATCCACAATCATTTCAGCTATCGCGCGCTGCAGTCCCGGCAAGATCTCCACGAACTTCTCCGCATCGGGCGGCAATCCCTTGCAATTGGAATTGTCATCCTGATGTTGTGTTTCGGTGCGATCCGGTCTCTCAGTCTGATGGCCGAACAGACGACGGTCATCAGATTGCTGGAAGAAAGCCTTCTGATCCTTGGGTGGGTGGCAAACTGGCGGCCCCTGGAAATATTCCTGTACGACTGGTGGCCGATTCGCCGGAAGATTCTGCTCTACAGGCACTTGTCTGCAATCCCTGTGGAGGTTCGCACTGCGAAAATCTCAAAATAAAAGCCACCTCGCTGACGGCCTTTTTCACGTCTCGGCACGGTGGCGGCTTCGAAGTCTTCCGGGCCACACTGGGCGTCCGTCCTTGAATTTTTGATCCGGTTTTTCAGCACGGCATCCCGGCTGCTCTGCTCATTCTCCGATAAGCCGGCAAAAGTGGCGTCAAAAGCCGAGAAAAACCGATCATTTTGTGTGCTTTTCCGCATCGGTTCCCGCCAAAATGCGTGCGCGGGGTGGCGCATGGGAATCCCAGAAAACACCGCATTTACTGCTATTTTAGGAATTGTTTCACGTGAAACA
>JBKJQU010000438.1:0-4415 GCA_046594995.1 Aestuariivirga sp. | reverse complement strand
GGGGGGCTACTCAAACTCCAGAGACTTGGGAGAACAAGAATGAAGATGATTAAGATGGCCCTTCTCGGTGGTGCGGCTCTTGCCGTGTCGTCGATGGCCGCTCAGGCCGATGATCTGACCGCTCTCAAGGCGCAGATCGAATCGCTCAATGCCCGCGTTGCTTCGATGGAAGCTGCTCCGTCGGTTCCGACTGGCTACTCGCTCCTGACGGTCAGCGATGGTCAGGCCCACGTTGTTCCGGGCATGACCCGCGAAGAGCAGGCCAGCTTTGCTGGTCCGGTGAATGTCGTCAGCGTCCTGCCGACGGCTGATGCTCCGGCTGGCACCACGATCGAGTGGAGCGGCTATGTTCGCGCCATCATCGGCTACATCAGCACAGACAGTGATGCTCTCGGTGATTACGACGACGTCTCGATCTACGGCCGCGGCCGTCTCAACATGACCGCAAAGACCGACACCGCCGTTGGCGAAATCGGCGTCCGTCTGCGTCTCGAAGGCAACGGCTCGGCCGTTGACACCGACTACGCAGTCGAAATGGAAATCGCATGGGGCTGGTGGGCAATGACTCCCGAGCTGACGCTCGGTGGTGGTTACAACGGTTCGCTCGGCAACATTGGCTTCGGTTATGACGGCGCTTGCACCTGCGCATTCATCGACAACGCGAACGTCTACGAGCTCGAGGGTGACGCCACCCAGATGCGCCTGACCTACGCTTCGGGTCCGATGTCTGCTGCAATCGCGATCGAAGATGGCACCGCTGGTAAGGGCGAACTCTCGACCGGTGGCGACAGCCCGCTCCGCTTCGCTGGTGAAATCGCTTACGCTGGCGATAGCTTCTCGGGCGAAATCTCCGGCATCTACGTCGGCGGCGAAGACGAAGACGGCTTCAACATCGGCGCTGGCCTCGGCTTCAACCTGGGTGACATCGCTTCCATCAGCCTCGCTGGTGGTCTCGGCAACCAGGCGACCGCATCTGACCTCGACTATTACTACATCAACGGTCTGGCCAGCATGAACCTGTCTGACGCAGCTCACGCTGAATTGGGCATCGGCTACAAGGATTACGAGGGCGACGCTACGGTTATGGGCATCATGGGCGGTCTCTACTACACCCCCGTCGATCAGCTGACGATCGGTCTCGAAGCCGAATACGTGTCGTCCGACTCGGACTTCTTCCCCGGGGACAGCGACACCTTCTTCGCCGGTCTCGTGACCGTCTGGAGCTTCTGATCCTAACGGATCATTGGTTGGGAACGGCCCGCTTCGGCGGGCCGTTTCTTTTTGTGCAGGTGCTTGTGCCGCTGAACTGCCGCTAAACGTCATCGCTTGCTTTTGCCTGCTGCCCGCGATGTTGGGCCTTGCTGTTGCCGCAGTCCCCCACTATTGCCTTGTGCGGGTTGATGAGAGGCGTTTCTCCTTGCACAAAGCAGCATTACTGGCCGTTGCAGGTTTCATTCTGGCTGGCTGTGCCGCCACAGATATCGATACCGAAAGCCGGGATTTCCAGGTGCAACAGACCTCGGTCGCCGCTGGTGCCGGGCAGCAGACCTCTCTTGACACGATGAGCGGGCTGGTTCGCAGCTCGGGCCCTTCCTACGTGACGCTCGTCGTCTCCGGCGGCAAGGATTCCGGCATCGTGCTTGAGCAGAAGGACCAGAAGAAGGCCGCGGTTACAGCCGGCAGCGGCTTCGTGGTCGATAATGCCGGGCATATCATGACGGCAGCCCATGTCGGCGTTCGCCCTGGCAACACGGTTTCGGCGCGCGCGGCAAACGGGCGGGTCTATTCCGGCAGCGTCATCGCCATGCTGCCCACCAACGACATGGCCATCGTCAAACTGCGCGGCTTTTCCGGAAGGCCCGTGACGCCTGCCGCCACGCGCTGCATGCCGAGAGGCAGCATGGTCTATTCGCTGGGCCGGCCCCATGCGCAGGGCGATACCGCGCGCATTGGCGAGCTCGACTCACCCCGCTTCGGCCGCGCCGTTGCCTATGGCCCGTTCGGATATCCCGATGCAATGGTGCTGAAGCTCTCGACGCAGAAAGGCGAATCAGGCGGGCCGCTGTTCGACAAGTCGGGCCAGCTTGTCGGAATGATCGTCAGCACGCTTTATGACGGGGCCGGAAAGCCGCTCAATCTTGCCCACGCCATTCCGCTGGAAACGCTGGCAGGCTTTCTTTGCAGCAAGACCTCCTGCCCTGAAAAGTGGAAGCAGGCATCAGCCGCACAGTCCTGCGCCGGGGGCTGATCCGGTTCTTGAGGTTCAGGGAATCATTACCGTCGTGCCGGTGGTTTTCCGTGACTCGAGGTCTTCATGGGCTTTCACGGCATCGGCCAGCGCATAGCGCTGGTTCACCGGAATGCTCACTTTGCCATTTCTCACCATTTCCACCAGATCGTCCGCCGTTTCCTTCAAATCCGCATCGCTGGCCGTATAAGTCATGAGCGTTGGCCGCGTGACATAGAGCGAGCCCTTGGCAGCGAGCAGGCCGAGGTCGAAAGACTTCACCGGCCCTGATGCATTGCCGAAGCTGACAAGCAGGCCGCGCGGTTGCAAGCAATCGAGGGACGTCATCAACGTCGCCTGCCCTACCCCGTCATAGACGACTGGCACGCCCTTGCCGCTCGTGATCTCCTTCACGCGGGCAACCACATTTTCAGTTGAGGAATTGATGACATGATCGCAGCCATGGGCGGTTGCGATCTCCTTCTTGGAGTCAGAACCGACGGTGCCAATGACGGTGACACCCAGGGCTTTGGCCCACTGGCTCAGGATGAGGCCAACGCCGCCTGCGGCCGCATGCAGCAGGATCGTCTCACCGGCTTGCACCTTGTAGGTGGCGCGGAGCAGATAGCGGACCGTCATGCCCTTCAGCATCATGCCGGCTGCGATTTCGTCCGAGATCCCGTCAGGCAATTTGGTGATGCGGTTGGCGGGAAGGTTGCGCATTTCGGCATAGGCGCCCAAGGCACCAACGCCATACGCGATCCTGTCACCCACCTTGAGGTTAGTAACGCCTGCACCCAGCTCCTCCACCACGCCCGAAGCTTCGAGTCCGATGCCGCTGGGCAGCGGTACGGCGTAAAGCCCGGAGCGGTGATAAGTGTCGATGTAATTGAGGCCGATGGCGCGCTGCAGCACCCGAACCTGACCCGGCCCGGGCTTTGGCACATCGACATCGACCAGCTTCATGACACCGGGGCCACCGGTTTCGGTAATCTGAATCGCTTTCATGCTTGCACCTCTTCGCGGCGCCCGGCATTTTCGCAAGGCAAACCCGCATTTGTTTTATCCTTGGTGCCTCATCATGACATATGCCGTCAATCCCGCGATTCACCGGATCGAGGCGCCGCCGATCATGGAGGCGCAAACATGGGTGAGGCCGGGACTTCGCAACCGCAATCTGCTCAATCTCTGTCAGGCGGTCCCAAGCTGGCCCTCCGCGAAGGAACTCGACGCGGAAGTGGCCCGGGTGGCGCAAACGCCGGGCACCAGCCTCTACACCGATATTTTCGGCATTCCCGAACTGCGGGAAGCCCTCGCCTCGTACATGTCGGAGGATTATGGCGGACACATTACAGCTGACGAAGTCTGCATCACGTCGGGCTGCAACCAGGCTTTTGCCGCTTCCATCATGGCCATCGCCAAGGCGGGCGACAACGTCATCGTTCCCGTTCCCTATTTCTTCAATCATACCATGTGGCTTGGCATGCTCAGCGTCGAGGCGCGGTTTATTCCCGCGATCGGCGCGGGCGATCCCTGGCCGAAGCCCGAGGATGCCGCAAAGCTGATCGATTCAAACACGCGCGCCATCGTGCTGTGTTCTCCGAACAACCCGACCGGCTCCATCTATCCGCCGCATGTGATCGACGCATTCTTCGATCTGGCGAAATCGCGCGGGATCGCGCTCGTCATCGATGAGACCTACAAGGATTTCCGTGCCGACCCGGCGCCGCCGCATAACATCTTCGCGAAGGATGGCTGGCAGGATGCCTTCATCCACCTCTACAGTTTCTCGAAGGTCTTCTCGATGACGGGCTATCGCGCCGGCTCGATCATCGCCTCCACACGCGTGCTGGGCGAAGTCGAAAAGATTCTCGACTGCATGGCAATCTGCGCGCCGCACATCTCACAGCGGGCTGCGCTGTTCGGGCTTCAGTCCCTCGATGGCTGGAAGAAAGACAAGATTGCCACGATGCGCGGCAGGCTGGAGGCCTTGCAGCGCGGATTCGGCAGGTCGTCCCTCAAATACGGGTTGGTGAGTTCGGGTGCGCTTTTCGCCTATGTGAAGCATCCATTCGATACCGAAACGGCAAAGCAGGTAGCCATGCGGCTGGCGGGTGAGCACGACGTGCTGTGCCTGCCGGGCTCGATGTTCGGCCCCGGCCAGGACCAGTACCTGCGGATCGCCTTT
>JBKJQU010000313.1:0-4816 GCA_046594995.1 Aestuariivirga sp. | reverse complement strand
ATCACGCGGGGCTTGTCGAACGCGATCCTCGCCGGCTGCACGAGGCGTTCGCTGTTCCGCCTTGCGAAAGAACATGGCGTCGAGATCGAGGAGCGCAGCTTTACCATCGACGAAGCCTATGCGGCGGATGAAGCCTTCCTGACGAGCGCCTCGCAATTCGTGATGCCCATCGTCGAGATCGACGGCCACCGCATCGGCGGCGGTCAGCCGGGCCCGGTGGTGCGGAAGCTGCGGGAGATATTCCTGGAAGAGGCGGGGAAGTAGTTTTCCCAAGGGATGCGCCACACAGAACATCTGGATTTACCTAACGGTAGCATCTATGATCTGCTTCTTTGAAGGGGCGGATGAACATGGCTGCAAAAACCTCCAAGTCGCGCAAGGCTAAATCACAAGCCGAAGATGTCGCAACGGGCCGAGCAAAGTTTCCACGTCATAGCGTTGCTAAATCGCTCCGAATTGCCAAAGCAATTCTTGAACAAAACGCAGGGAAGCCATGCACAGCTGAGGAGGCTGCGGAATTTGTTGGTGTCGGGTTTGGCGGACCATTTAAGGTCGAAATTGGATCGGGCATAAAATATGGATTTTTAGAGCGGCCGGAAACCGGAAAGCTTCAGCCAACCTTGCTAGCTAAAAAAATTCTGAGACCACAGTCTCCTTCAGATGCTCTCGATGCGTATCGAGAAGCTGTTATGCAAGCACCAGATGTTTCAGAAGTCTATATGCACTATCGAGGGGAAAACCTTCCTGATGATCAATTCCTGAAAAATACAATCGTTGAGACCTTCAATATACCGGAAGAGAACTTTTTAGATTTTAAGCAGGTGCTTCTAGAAAGTTTGGAAACGGCTGAGTTGTTAGTCCGACACGGTGACAAGATTCGTATTGCGGACGTCACGGACGCTATTCCTGATGTTGGTTCACGATCAGAAGAACTGAAGAAACTTGGCAAGGCTGCTAAAGTGTCAGCAGGAGATAGCTGCTTTGTAATGCAGCCATTTGCTGCGCCGTTGGGCGACTATTACGAAAAGTATACAAGCCTGCTATTGAAAAGGCTGGGCTCAAGCCAGTTCGCGCAGATGCCGACATATTCGGTACTGGTAAAATCATGGATCAGGTCTGGAATGGAATTTCAGATGCGAGAGTGCTTGTTGCTGAATTGACAAGCCGGAATCCGAATGTGTTTTATGAATTGGGTCTAGCACACGCTCTCAAAAAGCCGGTTGTGTTGGTATCATCTAGAGAAGAGGATGTTCCATTCGATCTTCAACACATTCGGGTCATTTATTATGACGTGACGGATCCATTCTGGGGAACTAAGTTGATAGAAAAAGTCGCTGAGAATATTCTGTCCGCGCTTCAAAATCCAGAAGAGGCAATATTCAAGAGTCATCACTAATCTGCGCATTGGACTTAGTAGCAAATTCTATGCCTACCTCTGGCTTGTTTTCCACTCCGGATTGATCCACGGTTCCTGATTTGACGGCGCTATCGGATCGCGCCCGAGGATGTGGTCACTCGCCTTTTCAGCGATCATCAGGGTGGGTGCGTTGAGGTTGCCGTTCGTCACTTGCGGCATGATGGATGAGTCCGCCACGCGCAATCCCTCAATGCCGATGACCTTGCATTCGTGATCCACCACCGCCATCGGGTCGTTCGCTGAACCCATCCTGCAGGTGCCGCAGGGGTGATAGGCGCTTTCGCAATGTTCGCTGATGAAGGCGTCGATATCGTCATCGGTTTTAACCGATGCACCCGGCTGGATCTCCTCGGCCGCATATTTCTGCATGGCGGATTGCTGGAATACCTCGCGCGTCAAACGCACGGCGGAGCGCCATTCGGGCAGGTCATCGGCGTGCGAGAGATAATTGAAGAGGATCGATGGAGACTCGTGCGGGTCAGTGCTCTTCACGCGCACATGGCCGCGGGATTTCGAGCGCATGGGGCCCACATGCACCTGGAAGCCGTGGTCGTTGAAAGCGGCGGTGCCGTCATAGCGCATGGCGGCGGGCAGGAAGTGATACTGGATGTCGGGGTATTCAACGCCCGCGCGCGACCTTATGAAACCGCAGGATTCAAAGTGGTTGGTGGCGCCAAGGCCCGTCTTCATCAGCAGCCACTCGGCGCCGATCATGCCCTTCGAAACGAGGTTCAATTGCGAGTAGAGCGTCACCGGCTCCTTCGATCGAACCTGAAAATAAATTTCGAGATGGTCCTGCAGGTTCTCGCCCACGCCCGGCAGCGCATGAACCACATCGATGCCGGCAGCTTTCAGTGTCTCCGGCGCGCCGATCCCCGACATCTGCAAGATCTTCGGCGAGTTGATGGAGGATGCCGCGATGATGACTTCGCGCCGCGCTTTCGCCTGACGAAGCTTGCCGCGCACATCATATTCCACACCCACGGCGCGGCGGCCTTCGAGCAGGATGCGATGCGCGAAGGCACGCGTGACGATGCGCACATTGCCACGCCGCAGCGCAGGCTTCAGATAGGCGTTGGCGGCGGACCAGCGGATGCCATTGTGAACGGTCATCTCCATGGCGCCGAAGCCTTCCTGCTGGTGGCCGTTGTAGTCGGGTGTCACGGGATAGCCTGCCTCGCGGCCCGCTTCGATGAAGGCGGCATAGAGCGGATTGTCGAGGCGGCCGCGCTTCACATGCATGGGGCCGCCGGTTCCGCGCCAGCCTTCCTCGCCGCCGTGGCTCGTCTCCTGGCGCTTGAAATAGGGCAGCACGTGGCGGAAGCCCCAGCCCTTGGCGCCCATCTTTTCCCAGGTGTCGAAGTCCTTCGCGTGGCCCCTCACATAAACCATGCCGTTGATGGAGGATGAGCCGCCCACCACCTTGCCGCGCGGCGTGGCAAGGCGCCTGCCGCCTAAGTGCGGTTCGGGCTCGGTCTCGAAGCCCCAGTTATAGAGGCTCATGTTCATCGGGTAGGAGAGTGCCGACGGCATCTGGATAAAGGGGCCGCGGTCGCTGCCGCCATATTCCAGAACCAGCACGGAGTTCTTCCCGTCTTCCGACAGGCGGTTCGCCATGACGCAGCCGGCAGAGCCTGCGCCGATGATGATGAAATCGAACGTCTCAGGCGTCATCTGCTGCGGCGTCCGGCATCCGACAGGGATTCAAGCTGCTGAATGCGCGCTTCGGTATCTCGCCAGCTGGCGTTGACAGTCGCCGCAACAAGGGATTCCGCCACGAAAAGCGGCACGATGTTCGAGTCCCAGCTGGACGGCGCTTCGATGCGGAGGGGGAGCGTATGCACGGCAAGTCTCGCGATGGGGGAAATCCACTGGTCGGTAATGAGCACGACTTTCGCGCCGCGCTCTTTGGCGGAAACGGCAAGATCGAGCATGCGGGCGTCATAACGGCGGATATCGAAAAAGATGAGAACATCCTGCTTGCTGATGTCGAGGAGGTAAAGCGGCCAGAGCGAGTTCACGGCGGGGATGAGCGAGACACCGGGCCTCGCCATCTGCAGATGCGTCGCCAGATAGGCGGCGATCGAGTGGGTGATGCGGCCGCCGCCCACATGCAGCTTCCGCTTCTTGTCAGCCAGCAATGCCACAGTGGCATCGAAGGCGCGGTGATCGACGAGTTTCAGCGAACCGGAGAGATTTTCCATGGCAGCACTGGCGAAGCGGTTCAGCATATGCGTGTCGGGCGCATCCGCTGACCAGCGGTCGTGCTTGGCGATCGGGTTCTGAAGCTGGGCGGAAAGCTCGTTGCGAAGCTGCTCCTGGAACGAGGGAAATCCGGCAAAGCCGATCTTCTTGGCGAGGCGCAGAACGGAGGGTGTGGAGACTTCCGCCACGCGCGCAAACTCGGTGATGCTGACGAGGCCCGCCATCGGGTAATTGTCGAACAGCGCGGTCATGAGTTTCCGCTCGGCGGCTGTCAGTTCGTTCGACTTCAGGCGCAGGCGTTCGGCAACGGTGTCGCTTTGCGTCTGGGGCGGCATGGGCATTCTCCCGTGATCAGTCCTCCACACTGTAACGAATTTGACAGGGTTGGTACAATCTGAAATTATCGCTTCACACCCGACCGTTTCCCGGAGAATCGACATTATGGGAGCATTGCTCCTCGACGGCGAAGAGAGCCCACTGATAGCCGTGAATGAGGCAGGCCGCTCGCCCTTCGTGCTCATCTGCGAACATGCCTCGCAAGTGCTGCCAAAAAAGCTTGGAATGCTGGGCCTGCCCGAAAGCGAAATTCACCGCCACATCGCATGGGACATCGGGGCCGAGAAAGTATCGCGCTTTCTGTCGCGCCTCATCGATGCGCCTTTGATGCTGCAGCGTTATTCCAGGCTGGCATATGACTGCAACAGGCCGCCCGAGGCGCCTGATGCCATTCCGGAGATCAGCGAGCTTACCGCCATTCCCGGCAACACAAAGCTTTCGCCGGAAGACAGGCTGGCGCGCATTGCTGAAATCTACCGGCCCTTTCACAACGGCATTTCTGCCTTCCTCGACAGGCGCGCGGCCGGCGGCGTCCGTTCCATCATCGTGACGATCCACAGCTTTACGCCGGTCTACAAGGGCAAGCCCCGAAGCGTTGAACTCGGCATCCTGCATGACCGCGACGGCACGCTGTCTTCGCGTCTCATCAAGAGTTTTCCCAATGTCGATGCGCGCCTCAACGAGCCCTATGGGCCAAAGGATGGCGTGCTCCATACCTTGAACATGCATGGTTTCGCGCGCGGGCTGATGCATGCCATGATCGAGATCCGCAACGATCTCGTCGCAACCGAACGCGGCCAGAACGAGTGGGCGCAACGGCTATCGGTGCCGCTCATTCAGGCCATTACAAAATAGGGG
>JBKJQU010000311.1:0-11927 GCA_046594995.1 Aestuariivirga sp. | reverse complement strand
GATTGCCGTTGCCGAAGCAGCCACGTGTGGCATTTGATCCAATTCTTCCGTCATCCCCGCGAAGGCGGGGACCCCGCTTCTTCCACTGTAGCTGGGCCCCCGCTTCCGCGGGGGTGAAGGAAATAAAGAAATTACAAAGGAAGTGTTCGTCAATTGACCACCTCAACCTATCTGATCGGCGTCGACACCGGCGGCACATATACCGATGCTGCTGTGATCGAGGCCAATGGCCACAAGGTCGTGGCTTCGGCGAAGTCCATCACCACCAAGGGCGATCTCTCGATCGGCGTCACCGGCGCCATCACGGCGGCCATCGCGCGGCTGCCCGAGGGCCTCCGCCCCGGGAACATTTCGCTTGTCTCGGTTTCAACCACGCTGGCCACCAATGCCGTTGTCGAAGGCCATGGCAGTGCGGTGGGTGTCATCCTCATCGGCTTCGACCAGGCGATGGCGGACCGTACCGGCATCGCCAAGGCTTTCCCCGGCATGCCCATCGCCATCATCGCAGGCGGGCACGATCACAACGGCGACGAGGCGAGGCCTTTAGACGTGGCGGCGCTTGAAGTTGCCATCGGCACCATGCCGGTCGATGCCTTTGCCATCGCCTCCGCCTTCGCGGTGCGCAACGCCGCGCACGAGATAAGGGCACGCGATCTCATTGCGAACCTCACGTCGAAGCCCGCGACACTCTCGACCGAACTTACATCCGCGCTCGATGCGCCGCGCCGCGCCCTGACCGCGGTTCTGAACGCGCGCCTCATCAGCCGCGTGTCGATGCTCATTTCCGCCGTGCGCCGCTCGATGGCGGACCTCCACATCGATTGTCCGCTGATGATCGTGAAGGGCGATGGCACGCTGGCCTTGGCAGAGCGCGTGGCGCTGCGGCCCATCGAAACCGTGCTGTCCGGCCCCGCAGCAAGTCTCGTCGGCGCCTCCTGGCTCTGCGGGCGGAAGGACTTCATCATGTCCGACATGGGCGGCACCACCACCGACCTCGGCATATTGTCCAATGGCCGCCCGATGGTGGCGGAGCAGGGGGCCGAAGTCGGCGGCTGGCGCACCATGGTGAAGGCGATCGACGTCAAGACCATCGGCCTCGGCGGTGACAGTGAGATCACCCTCGGCCTCAACGGCAAGCTCGATGTCGGCCCGCAGCGCGTGGCGCCCATCTCGCTGCTTGCCTCGCGCTATCCGGAAGTGATGGCCATGCTGGAGGCCGATCTGGCGGACACCGAAGGCGGCTCGATGCACGGCAAGTTCGTGCTGAAGCCGTTTGGCGCCACCGCCGCCTCCCAATCGGCCGAAGTGAACCGCCATGAGGCGGAAATTCTTGCGATGGTGAATGAACGCCCGCGCCCTATCCGCAAGATCGCGGTGTCGTCTGCCGCGCAGCGTGCACTGGCTTCGCTCAAGCGCAAGGGCCTCGTGCAGACGGGCGGCTTCACCCCGTCCGACGCCGCCCATGTCCTGGGCCTTCAGGACAACTGGCCGGGCCAGGCGTCTGAACTCGCCGCGAAACTCATGGTGCGCTTCCGCGACATGAAGCTTGGCGACGCCGCCCGCGTCGAAGCCTTCTGCCGCGAAATATGGTCGGAGACCGTCCGCCGCACCGCCAGGGTCATTCTCGATACGGCCTTCGGCAAGAGCTTCGGAGATCATGAGCTGGTGGATGCGGTGTGTTCCGGCAGAGGACGGCTCGGCCTCGCGAAGGTTTCGCTGTCGCCTACCGTTCCCGTTGTGGCGGTCGGCGGGCCGGTGCGCGTGTACTATGAGGAAGTGGGCAAGCGGCTCGGATGCGACGTGGTGTTCCCGCCCTTCTTCGATGTGGCAAATGCGGTGGGCGCCGCCACAGGCGTCATCGCGCAATCCGTCACAGTCAGTGTCGAGGGCGACGGCAGCGGACTGTTCCGTGTTCATGGAGTGTCGGGCGTTGCGAGCTTCACATCGCCTCAGGCGGCGCTCGCAGCAGCCGAGCAGATGGCGCGCGATGCGGCGATGACGGCGGCCGTGCAGCTCGGCGCTACCAGTCCGCAGGTGCAGGTCAGCGTGTCAAAAAGCCATCTGCCCGATGCGGTGGACGATAGTGGCCTGCTGCAGGCCGTGTTCCGCGCGGAGGCCATCGGCCGGCCCGAGACGGCGTGATCCGGTCGTTAACACCTTCTTAGCCATAGCGGCATTCCTCACAAGACATGAGCGGAGAAGCGACAAGTTTCAGGAGATGGGCAAGGGTCCATTAACCGCGGGCAACCTAATCATGATGGTAAGCAAAGTCCGAAGGGTCCGCCATGAATCCGCCTGTAAATGCCACCAGTCTCAATCAGCCCTTCACCGGCTGGGATGAACTCCGGTCGGGTTCTGGCGCGCCTGCGTGGAAGATCGAGAAGCCACAGCCGCAGCTTCGCGCCGACAGCAGTTTCGTGCCCTTTTTCCCGGACCAGAACGGCAAGGTCTACGAGATGCTGCTGGCGAGCCTGCCGGTCATGCTGCATTGCATGGACGGGCAGGGCCGCATCACGTCGGTCAACAAGCACTGGGCCGCGTCCATGGGCTACAGCGCCGATGAAGTGACGGGCCGCTCGTTCAACGAATTTCTCAGCGCTGAATCGCGCACGCGCCTCGTTCAGGAAATCTATCCTAACTATTTCCAATCGGGCTCTTGCCGCGCCGAACTGATGACCGTCATCCGCCGCGACGGTTCACAGTCCCAGGTGCTGCTCTCGATGAACGCCTACCGCGGCGACAAGGGCCGGATCGAACGCTCGGTCTGCCTCATCGACCAGCCGGTTTCGGTCAACGTCGAACAGCCCATCACGGTGGTTGACGACCAGCGTTTCCGCGGTGCGTTCGACCATGCCGTACACGGGATCGCGCTCACCGCACCCACCGGCGAAATCAGCCTCGGCAATGCCGCGTTCTGGACGCTCATTGGACGTGAACCGGGGCAGACGGCACTCGACAGCATCATTCTCCCTGCGGATCGCAACGGCTTCCTCACCCTGATGAGCGACCTGTTGCAGACATCGAAGGAAACCGCACGCCTCGAGCTTCGCTTCGCGCGGCCCGATGGCCGCACGGTTCAGTGCGACACTTCGATCACCATCGTACGCAGCAATGCCGGCGCCATCGAGCAGATGATCGTGCAGATCGTCGATGCCAGCGAGAAGAAGAACGCGGCGTCCTCACTCCAGCGCGCGCAGAAGATGGAAGCCATCGGCCAGTTGACCGGCGGCCTGGCGCATGATTTCAATAATCTGCTTACCGTCATCATCGGCAATCTCGAATTGCTGGAAGGCAAGCTGCAGGACGAACGCTCGACCAAGCGCCTGAACGAAGCCATCGACGCGGCACGGAAAGGTGCGGGCCTCACGCGCCAGATGCTGGCCTTTGCAAGGAAGCAGGAACTCGAACCGCGCGAAGTGCGTATCAACGAACTCGTCGCTGGAATCGAGCCGCTGATCTCGCGCACCATCGGCGAGCAGATCGAACTCCGGGCCGACGTGATGAATGGCGAACCGCTCGCCGTCATCGATCCCTCGCAGCTCGAATCCGCCATTCTCAATCTCGCGATCAATGCGCGCGATGCGATGCCGCGCGGCGGGCTTCTCACCATCGAAACGCAGCCCGTGTTCCTCGACCAGGCCTATGCCGACAAGCATCAGGAAGTGACCGCCGGTCATTATGTGATGGTCGCCGTGTCCGATACGGGCTCCGGCATGTCGGCCGAATTGCTGGACAAGGTGTTCCAGCCGTTCTTCACCACGAAGGAGCAGGGCAAGGGATCGGGCCTCGGCCTCTCGATGGTCTATGGCTTCATCAAGCAGTCGGGTGGCCATATCAATATCTACAGCGAAGTGGGCCACGGCACGGCCGTCAAGATGTATCTGCCGCGCAAGTTCGCGCGCGGCGAAATCATCCCGGAAGTGCTGGGCGTCGCACCGCAGATGATCGCGGTTGCGCCCGAACCCGCCGTGGTCGAACCTGAACCCGAAGTGGTGGTGCCCCGCCTGCCGAAGATCCTCGTCGTCGAGGATCAGGAAGCGGTGCGCGCGGTTGCCTGCGGCTTCCTTGAGGATTTCGGCTATAGCGTGATCGAAGCCGAAGACGGGCTGCAGGCGCTGGCGAAACTGCAGGAAAACCCCGACATAGACCTGATGTTCTCGGACGTGGTCATGCCCGGCGGCCTCAACGGCTTCGATCTCGCTCAGGCCGCGCGCGGCATCCGTCCCGATCTCAAGGTCGTCCATACCTCGGGTTATCCGAAGGGCGCCATGGTGCATCAGGAAGAGCCGCGCTTCCGTGAAGGCTTCATCATCATGAAGCCCTATCGCCGCGAAGACCTGCAGAAAATCATCCGCGACGCACTGGAGATTCAGTAAGCCGCCCACACTGAGGGGAGAAGAAGCGGGGCCCGGGCCTGCGCCGGGGTGACGGCCAATGGTGAAGTACGTCACCCCGGCGAAGGCCGGGCCCCGCTTTTCCTGCGCCTCGTTCCGCTCTAAGCTGAGCGTGTGGAAAAGCATCCCGCCGTATACATCATGGCCAGCCGGTATCGCGGGACGCTCTACACCGGAGTGACAAGCGGACTCTGGCAGAGAGTCTGGGATCACAAGAACGGCACCACGGCCGGGTTCACCTCCAAATACGATATCAAGCCGCGTCTGGTATGAGCATCACTTTTCCATGGAACGGGCAATCAGGCGCGAGAAGCAAATCAAGGAATGGCAGAGGGCCTGGAAGATCAGGCTTGTGGAGTCGATGAATCCCGATTGGCATGATCTGCATGAGTCTATCGACGTAACAGCCACGCTCGTGGAGGACCAAGCGGGGCCCTGGCCTGCGCCGGGGTGACGGAAATGAGGAACGTTCAACACACCAACATTCGTCATCCCGGCGCAGGCCGGGATCCCGCTTTCTTTGACTCATCATGCTGATCCACACCCTTTTCGACCTTCTCGCCGCCGTGTCGGCCCTCACCATGACCTTTCTCGTGTACCGCTGGCGCTTGGCCGATGCGGGGCAGAAGATCGAGAATGCGGGGGTGGGCTATGCGCTGGCGCTTGTAATCGGTGCGGCCGTCGGCGGATTTGGTGCGGGCACACTGAACCTTTGGGCGTCGGGCCTTCCCGGCATTGGCCGCAGCATCGTCGGCGCGCTTGGCGGCGCCATCGCCGCGATTGAAATCTTCAAATCCGTACGCGGTATCCGCGGCTCCACCGGCCTGATTTTCGTCCCGGCCTTTGCGACCAGCGTCATCATCGGTCGCTGGGGCTGCTTCCTCTCAGGGCTGGAAGACGAAACCCATGGCACGCCCACGGCACTCCCCTGGGGCCATGACTTCGGCGACGGCATCTTCCGTCATCCGGTGCAGCTCTATGAATCCTTCACCATGGCGGCATTCCTCGGGCTGGCGCTGATCCTGATCGGGCGGCGCAACCCGTTCTTCATGCGCAATGGCTTCTACCTGCTGGTGCTCACCTATGCCACGCAACGCTTTATATGGGAGTTTCTCAAGCCCTATGGCGCGGTCGCCGGACCCTTCAACCTGTTCCATTTCATTTGCGCCGGACTCGTGATTTACTCAGGTTTCATGATCGGCAGGACGAGGACGGAATGAATCGCGCAGATTTCTGGTGCCGCGTACTGGGCTGGTCGCAGATTGCCGGAGCCGCCGTCTGCGGCGTCGTCATCTACATGTTCTGGTCGATCCTTTTCGGGTGGATGGAGATCAACACGGCCGGAATCCTGGAATTTCTCGTGTTCATCTTCATCCTTTTCTTCGTGATCCCGCCATTCCTGTCGGGCCTCATCACCATCATCTTCGCCAACAGGGTGGAGCAGGCGCAGGACGGCAACCGGCAGAATTCCAACGGTGTGCTCCGCGTCTTCATGGCGCTGGCGGGCCTGTGGTCGGCAGGCGTCATCGGCTTTGCCGGCATCAGCGTTCCGGTGCTCGGCGTCTTCGCGGTGCTGGGCCTGATCAGCACTTTCATCGCCATCATGGGAGCGGAGTGGACAGCCGGTCTCCTGAAGCCGGACGGAGCACCAACTTGAACGCGCCCATCCGCAAGATCGCGCCCTATATCTTCTATGGCCAGACCACCTCGATGTGCGGCACCTGCATGGCGCTGGTGCCCGCCAAGATCATCATCGAAGAGAACAACGTCTATTATCTCAAGCGCTGCAATACGCATGGCGTCGAGAAGTCGCTCGTTTCCACCGATGCCGCCTACTACAAGCTCTGCCATGATTACCTGAAACCGGGCGACAGGCCGCTGTCGCCCCAGACCCGCACCGAACTGGGCTGTCCTTATGATTGTGGCTTATGCCCCGATCACGAACAACATTCCTGCCTCGCACTCATCGATGTGAACGAAGCCTGCAATCTCACGTGCCCCGTCTGCTTCGCGGATTCATCCACGCAGAAAACCTCGCACCGCCCGCTGGCGGAGATCGAGCGGATGATGGATGCTCTGGTGGCAAGCGAGGGCGAGCCGGATCTCCTGCAATTATCGGGCGGCGAACCGACCATCCATCCGCGGATCATCGAGATCATCGAGGCCGCGAAGCGCCGGCCCATCCGGCACCTCATGCTCAACACCAATGGCATCCGCATCGCGCAGGAGCCGGATTTCGTCAAGCAGCTCGCAGCGTTCAAGCCCGGCTTCGAAGTCTACCTGCAATTCGATTCACTGCGGGCGTCTGTTCACAAGAACCTGCGCGGGGCAGACCTCACCCGGATTCGCAGGCAGGCACTGGAAGCCCTTGAACGGGAATCGATTTCCACCACGCTTGTGGTCGTCGTGAAGCAGGGCCAGAACGATGACGAGCTGGGCGAGATCATCGACTTCGCACTCCAGTGGAAGTGCGTGCGCGGCATCACCTTCCAGCCGATCCAGGATGCGGGCCGCAACGAGGGATTCGATCCCTCCGCCAACCGCATCGTGCTGTCCGATATCCGCCGCAGGATTATCGAGGCGAAAACGCCATTCGGCGAGGGCGACATCATCCCGCTGCTGTGCAATCCGGAATCGATCGCGATTGGCTATGCGCTCCGCAGCGGCAACAAGATCGCCCCCATCACATCGTTCTTTCCGAAGGACATGCTGGTGGAGGCGCTGCCCAATGCCATCACCTTCGAGAAATACCCCGATCTTCACAAGCAGATCCTGAATTTCTTCTCGCTTTCGACGGCGGAATGCAACAACCCGGAGAAACTCGACGCGCTGCTATGCTGCCTGCCGCAGATCCCGGTGCCCGAAGGCATGGGCTGCGAGAACATCTTTCGCATCGCCATCGTCGAGTTCATGGACCAGCACAATTTCTGCATTGGCCGCGTGAAGCGCAGCTGCATCCATTTCGTGACGCCCAACGGCCAGATTATCCCGTTCGAAACCTACAACATGTTCTACCGGGATGCCGCTGCACGAAGGCGCATGGCGGTGAGCAGGGGGATCATGTGAAGATGCTCCACTCGTATCATTCCCTCCTCGCGCAGCGGGGAGGGTGTCCGCGAAGCGGACGGGTGGGGGCAGTGCCGCGCAAAGAATGTCAGAGACTCGCGCGCGGCGGCCACCCCCATCCGTCACGCGCTGGCGCGCGCGCCACCTTCCCCCGCGCGCGGCGCGCGAGAAGGATGAGGTATGCACCATGAAAATCATCCTCGCCATCTTCTGCGGCCTCATGCTGCTGTTCGTCGGCGGTTGTGCCCTGATCCTTCTTGCCAATAGTGGCCAGGGCGGCGGATTTGCGGCGTCGATGCCGGCGATTCTCATCATGGGCGGCGTCGCGGTGCTCAATCTGCTGATCCTGCTGACACTGTTCGGGAGCTTCGGCAAACATGTGTGGGCCTTCCATGTGCTGGGCGTCATCGATCTTCTCGTCATGGCTGGCCTCATGCTGTTGTGGAGCAGCCTTGGCTTTGTGGATAGCGGCCTCAACGTGATCGGAACCATTCTGGTCGGCGGCCTCGGGTTCAAGGCCTTGCTCACGTTCATGGCGGCGAAAAAGGTCTGAGCGCGGTCATCACATGCATGTGCTCCTGATCGTCATCGGCCTGCTGCTCGCGCTGTTCGGCGGCGGTTGCGTGCTGATCGTCGGCTTCTTCTTCGTTCAGGATCCCGCGTCGATCATCAGTGATCTCGAAAGCACAGGCTACCTGTTCGCCATGCTGGGTGTGCTGCCTCTCGCCGCGGGGTTGATGTTGTTCCGGTTCGGCCTGAAGATTGACCGTGAGAAACGCGCCAGGGCGGCGGAAAAATTTCGCAACAGCCAGGAGGGACCGTGATGGAACTTCTTCTTCCCTTGATCGCCGGCGTCGTCGGGCTCGCTGCCGTGCTGTGGTTCCTGCTGGAACGCCATGAGAACCGCCGCGCGGCTGCCAGGCTGCCGCGCCATGGCGGCATCCGCCTTGTCATCGCGGCGGTGGCGCTGCTGCTGCTTCTGTTCTCGGGCGGCTGTTCGCTGCTGCTTCTGGTCAATCAGGATGGAGCCTATGTCACCTGGGAGGGCATCGCCGTCCTCGGTGGAATACCCTTTGCGGTGGCGCTTGCCATCTGGTGGCTCGCCATGCGGCGGACCGAGCCCAAGCCCCCGCCGCAATCCTGAAATAGACGGCACTTATGGAACCAGAGTGACGCCGCGTCGTTCCGGCAATTTCAATCCGGTCGTGCCGGTGGTGGTGAGTTCGGTATTGAAGCAGTTGTCACGCTGCGGCATACGGGTCTTCTTTCACGGCCTCACCACAAGGACTTAATCATGGATTTCTGGCAGACCTATTTCTCCTTCGTCCAAACGCCCGAAGGCTGGATCGCCCTTGCGACGCTGATCGCCATGGAAGTCGTGCTCGGAATCGACAATCTCATCTTCATCTCGATCCTCTCCAACAAGCTTCCCGAAGCTGACCGGGCGCGGGCCAGGCGCCTCGGCATTGGCGCGGCGCTCATCATGCGGCTTCTGCTGCTCGCCACCATATCGTGGATCGTGCAGCTCACCGCGCCGCTGTTCACGCTGTTCGGCCACGGCTACTCCTGGCGCGACATCATCCTCATCGCGGGCGGTCTCTTCCTGGTGTGGAAAGCCACCAAGGAAATCCATCACACGGTCGATCCCGATGACGGCAAGGAAAACATGATGGGCAAGACGGCGACCCTCACGGTCGGCGGCGCCATTTTCCAGATCCTGCTGCTTGACCTGGTCTTCTCCGTCGATTCGATCATCACCGCCGTGGGCATGACCGATCATATCGCTATCATGTATATCGCGGTCATCGTAGCGGTGACCGTGATGCTGGTCGCCTCCGACCCGCTGGCGAAATTCATCCAGGCCAACCCGACGATTGTCATGCTGGCGCTGGGCTTCCTCCTCATGATCGGCATGACGCTGATCGCCGATGGCATGGGCTTCCATGTACCCAAGGGCTATATCTATGCCGCCATGGGTTTCTCGGCACTGGTCGAGGCGCTCAACATGTTCGCAAGGCGCGCCCGGCAACGGAAGCGGGGCATACCCGCCAGTCGTTGAAAATTGAACACGGCCGGGGAACCGGCCGTGCCCGTGCCGATCATCTTGCAGTCATTTACATAACGTGATATATAACACGTTATGTAAATGGTGTGGTGATGGCTGGAGATCTGGTCCGCGATTTTGGCTACATGGCGCTGGGGAGCCGGTTCAAGCGCATTGGCGAGCGCATGCAGGCGGATGTCCAGCGGCTGACCGCCGCCCACGGCTTTGAACTTCACGGTTCGCTCTGGACGATGCTGTTTGCGATCGAGCTGAACGGGCCGATTACCGTCGGCGATCTGGCTCAAACTCTGGGGATTGCCCAGCCCGGCGTCACCCGCAGCCTGGCGCAGCTTCAAAAACGCGGGCTGGTCAAGCCCATCAGGTCCAAGTCCGACCAGCGCGTGAAGCGCGTGGCGTTGAGCGAGCAAGGCTTAACGGTTGTCGATCACGCCAGGCGCGAAATCTGGCCGCTTGTCGAGCGTGCCGTTGCTGAAATTTGCGAAGGCCTCGAAGGCCCCATTCTCGAGCAGCTCGCGCAAATCGAAGACGCCCTGGCCCGGCAGCCGCTGGACCAGCGCGCAAAACCGGAGGATGCCGCATGACACCGCATGTTCTCGACCGGCCGATCCGCGCCGCACTGACCAGCCGCCACGCAGCAATTTCCGAGGGCGGGCCACGCGCCTTCCGCTACCCGCGGAATATCTCGCCCTTTGCCGCCGCCATCGATGACAGCGCCGAGTCACTTGCCGATCTGGCCGCTCTCATTGAGCCAGATGGCACGGCCATTATTGCCCAGTCCGATCCGCATCAGGTGCCGCCGGGCACGATCCAGGAGGTTTTCGTGGAAGGCGTGCAGATGCTGGCGGTCAGCGTCGCGCCGCCCGCCCGCATGATGGACTTCCTCGAACTCACCGATGCCGATGCGCCCGACATGCTGGCGCTTGCCACACAGACCAAGCCGGGGCCGTATCTGGCTCGCACGCATGATTTCGGCGGCTACATCGGCATCCGTGCCGATGGCAGGCTGGTGGCGATGGCCGGCTACCGGCTGAGGGTGCCGGGCTTCACGGAAATCAGCGCGGTCTGCACCGATCCCGAATTCCGCGGGCGCGGCTATGCCAGTTTCCTGATGCAGGCACTGGCGGCGCGCATCAAGGCGGAGGGCGATGTGCCTTTCCTCCACACCTATGCCAGCAACACCCATGCTATCCGCCTTTACGAGCAACTGGGCTTCGTACTGCGCAGCGCCATGTGGGTCAGCGTGCTGCGCCGTGCGTAGGCGTTGATTTTGGGGGCGTGAAACACTAAAAGCCGCGCCAACTCATCCCTCCGATTGCAGAAAGACATCACGCGATGGCGCGCCAGTTCATCTATCACATGCAGGGCCTGTCCAAAACCTATGCCGGCGGCAAGAAGGTTCTGGACAACGTCCACCTGCAGTTTTACCCCGATGCGAAGATCGGCGTCCTCGGCCCCAACGGCTCGGGCAAATCGACGCTGCTCCGCATCATGGCCAGCATCGATACCGAGTGGAACGGCGAAGCCTGGCTCGCGGATGGGGCCACTGTCGGCTACCTCCAGCAGGAGCCCGAGCTTGATCCCGCGCTCAACGTTATGGGCAATGTCATGGAAGGCGTCGCCGCCAAGAAGGCGATCCTCGACCAATACAACGCGCTCATGGCGGACTATAACGACGAGAACGCCGAAAAGGCCGGCAAGCTGCAGGACGTGATCGACGCCGAGAACCTGTGGGATCTCGAATCCCAGGTTGAGCAGGCGATGGACGCCATGCGCTGCCCGCCATCGGAGGCCTCGATCGACAATCTCTCGGGCGGTGAAAAGCGCCGCGTGGCGTTGACCCAGCTTCTGCTCAGAAAGCCCGACCTGCTGCTCCTCGACGAGCCGACGAACCACTTGGACGCCGAATCGGTGAACTGGCTCGAGCATCACCTAAGCGATTATCCGGGCGCCATCCTGATCGTCACCCACGACCGTTACTTCCTCGACAATGTCACGGGCTGGATTCTCGAACTCGATCGCGGCCGCGGCATCCCCTACGAAGGCAATTACTCGGCCTATCTGAAAGCCAAGTCCAAGCGCTATGCACAGGAACAGCGCGAGGATGCGGCGCGCCAGAAGGTGATCGAGCGCGAATCGGAGTGGATTTCGTCCAGCCCCAAGGCCAGGCAGGCCAAGTCCAAGGCCCGCTTCAAGGCCTATGACGAGCTCATCACGGCGAACGAAAACCGCCTGAAATCCACCACCGCGCAGATCATCATTCCGCCCGGCGAGCGGCTGGGCGGCAATGTCATCACGGTGGAAAATCTCTCCAAGGCCTATGGCGACCGGCTGCTGATCGACGATCTCTCCTTCAAGCTGCCGCCGGGCGGCATCGTCGGCATCATCGGCCCCAATGGCGCGGG
>JBKJQU010000280.1:0-6830 GCA_046594995.1 Aestuariivirga sp. | reverse complement strand
TGGCTCAAGGGCCGTGCCGCCGGCAAGGCGGCGCGGGAGGAAAAACGTCGAGCTGCACGCGAAAAGGCCATGCAGCAATCAACGGAGATCCGACATGACGTACAAACTGATAGCGATACTGCTCTTGATCGCCGTCTCGACCACTGGATGCGCGACTGACCCGCTCACCCGCAGCGACTGCGATTGGGCACAGCCGATCAAGCCGTCGCGCAAGGATGTGCTGACTCGGCAAACCAAAGAGCAGATCGCGGCGCATAACGAACTCGGAAGCAGGCAATGTAGATGGAGTGCATAATGCAAAAAATGCCAAGTGCCATCGTTCTGGCTTTGATCGCAACCTCGTTAGCCGATTGAGAAACAGGAGACCTTATAATGGCCGCTCCCTCCAGAAATCGAAGCAGTTACGACTTTCCATGAAGCAGCCCGACTTGGGAATCCTGCTTCAAAACCAGTGAAACCGCTGTAAGTTAACATCATCCTGGATTGCGTGCGGATATCACCCATGAAGAGGTGGGTGCCCAAATGCCCTTCTCGTCCCGTTCCTGCCTCTCAAAGAAGGTACGCATCTCGCTTTCAATCTCTGGGCGCTTTGCCTCAGCAAGTTCCTTACCAGCCTCGCGGAAGACCTCGCCCCCTGGACCGATGGCCAACGCGAATGCAATGCATTCCTCCGGGGTTGTGCCGACCATGATCTTTTCGTCCACACGGGTGAAAGTGATATCCTCGTAACCAGCGCTCTTCATCATCACACCTGCCATTTCCTGATTGCCCATCGAAAACGGGCCTGGCCCGCAGGTGTCGGCGTTTTCGCCTGGAGGCGGAAGATGCCGGAGGGTGATTTCCTTTGCTTCCTGCCATGCCGGATTGTCTTCGCGCCGACGCCAGACAATATGGGTCATCTGCCCGCCCGGCTTGAGCGCCATACGCATCCGTCGCAAGGCAGCTACGGGGTTTGTGAAAAACATCGTGCCAAAACGCGCAACCACATAGTCGAACTCATTCTCAGGTAGAGCGACTTCGGCATCACCGCGGGAGAACTGGACATTTGAAAGTCCCTTTGCGGCAGCATCCTTCATGGCCTCTTTCAGGAATGCTTCGACGCAATCAATACCGACGACGCGCCCCGAGGGTCCAACAATGCCGGCAACCTGGAGCGACATGTCTCCCCAGCCACAACCGACATCCAGCACTGCCATCCCCGATTTGATTGGCAAGTTCGGCAGCACTGCAGCGGAATGTCGAGACAGGCCGCCTTGAAGGATATGCCGGAACTTTGTGAACTTCGGCTCTAGGACGGAATTCCAGAATTTCACGAAATCTGTGTCTTCAGCTGTAACAAGTTCCATTCTTGCCTCCCAGTCGTTCTCTTCCCGTACTAACACGTAACACTTGATCGCCGAAGGACCAATCTATCTCGCCCTCTTTGCCGCTTGTATTCCTCAGCACTCATAAACACGATTTGACCGCCGGACTTCCACTACTTGTAAAATTTTGCAACAGAGCTGCCATGTCCTCGGTAAGCCCCAGGACCACTAATGCCGCCCGCCGGCTATCTCGGCACGAGACGGCGGATCAACTACCCTGCGTCCAGTTCTCCTCAGTCAACATGTCAAGGCAACTATTTGCAAGCATCTTCCAAAGATGGGAATTACCAGTTGGTAACTACTCCGGCCTTGATCAAGACCTTTGCCTCTGCGAGACTTGTCCAAAGTGGATAGGCTGGAGAATGCCGTGGAAATGCGCCAGGTTAAGGGTTGCTGTCCTCTGGATTGCCAGGATTCCTGTGCATGGGTGGCCGAGGTCGTTGACGGCCGGGTCACGCGTGTGACCGGCGCTACAGACCACCCTTTTACCCGCGGTGTCCTCTGCGCTAAGGTCAACGACTACCAGACGCGGACCTACGCGCCTGACAGGCTTCTCCACCCGCTTCGCCGCAGAGGACCCAAGGGCGAAGGCTCCTTCGAGCGGATCTCTTGGGACGATGCCTTGGACGAGATTGCCGGTCGCTTTACAGGGATTATTGACAAGGCCGGGCCGGAGGCGCTGATGCCCCTCCACGACATGGGCTCGAACGGGGTTCTGCAGCGCCGGTCGCTGATGCGGCTCTTTCATGCTCTGGGCGCAAGCCGTCTTCACGGCAGTTTGTGCGGAGCTGCTGGGAACGCGCTCGTTGCGGCCGGCCATCCCATTGGTTTTGACCCTGAGGAGATTGCCGAGAGCGAGCTTATCATACTGTGGGGTGCCAATGTTCTCACCACCTCACACCACCACTGGCACTTCTATCAGCTTGCCCGGAAACATCGTGGCGCGCGCATCATTGCCATCGATCCGCGCCGGACACGGACGGCTGATCGCTGCGACCAGCATATCGCGATCCGGCCCGGGACCGATGCTATTCTCGCAGCCGGGCTGGCTCATGTCTTGGTCCGAGAGGGGCTCGCAGATCTCGAATACGCACGACGCGTGGCCCTCGATCTCGAGACCTTTATGATCGAGGTCGCTCCCTGGACTCCCGATCGCGTCTCTGCGGTTTGTGGGGTCCCAGAGGAGGTCGTCGTAGACCTTGCCCGCCAGTTCGGCCAGGCACGCCCTGCCACCATCCGCTCCGGTATTGCTCCCGAACAGACAATCAGTGGCGAGCTCTACGTTCGCAGCCTCTCCGCCCTGGCGATCCTCGGCGGTCATTGGCAACATCGCGGTGGCGGGCTCTTCATCGAGGCCTATCCCAAGTTCGACGACGCGGCGGCCGAGCGCCCAGACATCTTGAAGGGCACGCCGCGCAGTCTCGACCGCGCCCGACTTGGGCAGATACTCACCGACGCGCACCTCACCCCGCCCGTGCAAGGTCTGATGATTTGGGGCAGCAATCCAATGGTCAGTCAACTCGACGCGGAAGCTGTCCAACGTGGTCTGACGCGCGACGACCTTTTTACGGTTGTGATCGAGCAGTTCCCGACCGACACCTTCCGTTATGCCGACATTGTCCTACCCTCGACCACACAGCTGGAGCACTTCGATGTGCAGGGGGCCTGGGGGCACCATTATATAGGCCTCAATCATCCGGCCATTCCACCTCTCGGGCAAGCCAAGCCGCATGCTGAGGTCATGCGGCTTCTGGCGGCGCGGCTGGGGCTTGAACACCCAGCCCTCTACGAGACTGACGCGGAGATAGCCGCGTCTGCTCTTCCACAGGACTTCGACTTTGAGGGATTAAGAGTAAAGGGCTGGATGCGTGCCGCGCCTCCGCGACCTGATCCCAGTGCAGACGGCCCAGTCTTGTCCTTGGCTACAGGCCTTCCGCCCCCTGGGACATATGATGTGCAGGATACCACCCCGATGGGGCTTCTGAGGCTTCTTAGTCCCAAGCCACATTACTTCCTGAACTCTACTTTCGCGAATATGCCCCGCCAGCGGGCCAAACAAGGCCAGCCTATGCTGGAGATGAGCCTGTCGGATGCACAAGTACTGGGGCTTTCCGATGGCGAGCTCGTCCTGGCTGAGAATGAGCAGGGCACCATCCGGGCTGTACTGCAAGTCACCGACCGCATTGTTACAGGCACCGTGGCGCTCGAGGGCAAGTGGTGGTGGGCAAGCCCGCCAGAAGTTACTCCCGTGGTCAACCGGATCACCTCGCCTGGTTGGACACGCTCAGGACAGCCCACCTTCAATGATACCTTTGTAACCGTTCGCAGCGGCCAATCCCGATTAGGACAAAGGTTTTGAGCCGCGTCGCGCAGCTTGCTCTGAATCAACAACTATAATTGCCGTTAAGCTGATCTGTACCCGGCAGTCGAAGTCAGACGATTTCAATCATCCACACCTCAGATCAATTGCCATCGCCAGGTTAACTACAAACCGAACACAGCTTCCCTGATGGCCGCCAGCAGCACCTGCGGGTCGACATAGTCATCGCAGAATTGTGCACGATAGGTAAGTCGCAGCATTCCCTTGCGATCGACCACGAAGTCACCCGGAAGCTGCCAGGGACTATCAACTGCCGCACGTTCTGATCCGTGGCGCGAAAGTTGGAGCTTGGCGCCTGCTTCAAGGTCACGCCGCAGATATTCTTCGGGCGCGTCGTAAACCACCTGTGATGGCCTTCCCTCCAGAAGGTCGAAGGCTTCATAGGCGCGGCGCTGGGGATCACACAGCAGCGTACATGGCAGTTCACGCTGCTTGGAGAATACCATCGCACGCTCGGGCTCGCCCTGGCCGATGGCAATCACACTGGCGCCAGCCTCAACGTACGAGGCGTATTCCGCCTTCAGCCGCGAGGTTCTGTCAAAGGCGCAGCTGCAGCCGAAGTGCCTCAGGAAGACGATGACGGCCGGTTTCGTGGCCCAGAAGCTGCTCAAACGAACGGATTTCCCAGATATGTCTTCGAGTTCGACATCGGGAGCTGCATCTCCAGCCTGCAGCGGTAGCCCAGTCCAACGCAGCCGCGTGGGGCCTTGTTTCCAGCCCGCCAGCCACTCCTGCTCGGCACTCAAGATCTGGTCCTTTAAATTCAAGTGCATGACATTATCCTCTTTCGCTCATGCAGGAGACAAGTGGCACCCGGCGTTCTGCCGGGCGCTCGTTTATAGAACTGCAGTTGCAGGGCCGATGGTTGCTGCGATCTCGGTGATGCTGCTGATTGGAAAACCACCCCTCTCGGCGTGGCAACGGATCGCCTCCGTGTTCTGGGCTTCGTGAATGCAGAAGATCTTGTCGCCCGCCACATAGCTCGTCATCCAGGTATAAGGTTCGCCAAGATTAGCGACCACTTCGTTGGATTTTGCGGAGATGTCGCGGAGTTCGCTGGCACTCAACTTGCTGGCACCTGGAATCTCGCGTTCGATGATATAGGTCGGCATTGGTCGTTCTCCTTTTCTGGTGTTGAGAACTCCTTTGAATCTTACAACCGTTGTACCGGCCGTGGGCGACACTTGCTGTCAGGCTGAAACTGGTCCAACGCTTCGTCACACGGCAGAGTGACCATAGTTGAGCGAAGGTGTTTCCTACGGAGCCCACAGAGGACGGCAGGCATGAGGATCAGGCTTCTGGGTGAACCCTCCATCACGAATGACATCGGCCAGCCTCAGGACGTGAGAGGGCATCAGGCCTGGGCGCTGCTCGCGCGTTTGCTTCTTGCCCGCGCGCCGATGGACCGCAGGAGCCTCGCTGCCGAGCTTTTTCCAGATACCACCGATCCGCTGGGCTCGGTCCGCTGGGCGCTTGCTGCGCTTCGAAAAGCGCTCGACTCGGCTGAGTCCTTCAAAGGAGACCCCGTCGAGCCCAACCTGCCACCGGGCACCACGGTCGATGTCTGGCTGATTGATACCGAGAGCTTTGATGTCGAAGCCGCAGGCGAACTGCTGGAAGGGCTCGACCCCCGCTCCAGTCCTGAGTTTTCCACTTGGATGCTGGTGGAGCGTCAACGGATCAGCGCATTGGTCGATGCGAGGCTGCGGCGCAACACGCTCAACGCGCTGTCGACACGCGACCATGCCCATGCCATCCGTCTAGCCGAAACCGGCGTGCGGCGAAATCCCTTCGATGAAGGTTTGCACGTCCTGTTGGTGAAAAGCCTCGCAATGGCCGGCGCGTACGAAGCTGCCCTGGAACACGTGGAAGCCACCGAGAAAATGTTCTTGGACGAGATCGGAGAAAAGCCGTCCGGTGCCTTGCGGAGTGCCGCACGTCGTACGGTGTCTTCGCCGGCGGCCGGCGTTTCGCCCGCTGTGTTTGTCACCTCGCTGATACAGTCTGGCAAGGCCGCGCTTTCAGCCGGTGCTGTTGATGCTGGAATCGATTGCTTGCGCCGTGCCGTGACTGATTCTGAAAAGATTGTTGACAGCCATCTCCAGTGCCGCGCCATGCTCGAACTGGGTACGGCCCTTGTTCATTCGATCAGGGGCTATGATGATGAAGGCTCCGTAATGCTGCGGCAGGCGCTGGAACTCGCGCGCATGGCTGGCAGTGAAGCCATGGCTTCAGCGGCGCTGCGCGAGCTTGGCTACATTGAGGCGCTTGCCGGACGAAGGCCCTCTGCTTCGGTCTATCTCTTGGAGGCACAGGGCATTGCCGAAGACAAAGAGGTCCGTACCGGCGTTCATGGCGCCATCGGCTTCAATCTCGTCGATTGGGGCAAGCTCGGCGAGGGAATGGAACACTACGATATCGCGTTGGACTATGCCCGTAGTACCGGCAATCGCCGCCGTGAGATCTGGTCGCTCGGGCTTGGCGCGCGCGGTCATATTGCAGCGGGCAGACCCGCGGTGGCGGAGGCCTGGCTCACCGAATGCCTGCGGCTTGTTGAGGAACAGCGCTGGAATGCTTTCAGCCCTTGGCCCGTGGCACTTTTGGCGGAGGCGCGTCTCATGCAACATGCTGCGTCAGCGGATGTGCGGTCGATGCTGGAACGAGCTTTTGCACTCAGCTGCGAGCTTCAGGACCCGTGCTGGGAAGGTGCTGTGTCACGCACGCTTGCCCTTGCCGAGATTGCAGCAGGGAATATGCCGTCCGCCATGTCATGGTTGCAAGAAGCTTCGAAGCGCTGCATGCGCGATCCCAACCGCTATATTGCCCTGCAGGTCGATATTCTTGCCGATCAGGCTAAGATCAGCCGGGATCAAGGTCAGTTCGAGCAGGCCAATGCCATTGCGCGCGAATGGATTGCACTGGCTGCACGTACCCATATGGACATCCACATTGCCACAGCCGCGAAGTTCATTGCTGAATCGACCTCGCTATCCAGGCCATTGGAACGACTTTGCGGCTTTGAGCATGGCTGCTGTGGCGGGGCTGTAAGGACGGCCTGGCACGCGCAGCATGGAAATCGTTCGACT
>JBKJQU010000253.1:0-2767 GCA_046594995.1 Aestuariivirga sp. | reverse complement strand
CCGTGATGCCGGAAGGCGGCCCCGATTTTGGCGCGGCTTCCGACGGCGACGGCGACCGCAACCTCATCATCGGGCGCGGCATGTATGTGACGCCGTCCGACTCGCTTGCAATCCTTGCCGCGAATGCGACGCTGACACCCGGCTATGCCGGTGGCCTTTCCGGCATTGCGCGCTCCATGCCGACAAGTGCGGCACCCGATCGTGTGGCGGAAAAGCTGGGCATTCCCTGTTTCGAGACACCGACGGGATGGAAATTTTTCGGCAATCTGCTCGACGCCGGGATGGCGACGATCTGCGGCGAGGAAAGCTTCGGCACGGGCTCCAGCCATGTGCGCGAGAAGGATGGACTCTGGGCGGTTCTCATGTGGCTCAATGTGCTGGCCAAGAGGCGCCAGAGCGTAGCCGATATCGTCAAGGCACACTGGCGCGAATATGGCCGCAACTTCTATTCGCGGCATGACTACGAGGAAGTCGATACGGATGCCGCAAATGGCGTGATGAAGAGCCTGCGCGACCAGCTTTCCACACTTCCCGGCCAGCATGGCATCACCTTCGCAGATGATTTCGCCTATGACGACCCGGTCGATCATTCACGCACCACGGCGCAAGGCATCCGCCTGCTGTTCGAGGATGGCTCGCGCATCGTCTACCGCCTGTCCGGTACAGGCACCGCGGGCGCGACGCTCCGCGTCTATATCGAGCGCTACGAGCCGGATGCCAGCCGCCATGGCGTCGAGACACAGGAAGCGCTCGCCGACTTGATCGCGCTGTCGCGGTCAATCCCCGAGATCGAGCGCCGCACCGGGCGCAATGCGCCTTCGGTGATCACCTGATCACTTCATCTTCCAGTCTTTCCATGGTGCCATCACCCGGCGTGACGATTACGCAGGACGGCGTGAACGTCGCCGTCGTGTCGCGCAATGCGACGCGCATCTTCTTCTGCGTGTTCGAAGACAACACGGAAGTTGCGCGCATTCCCCTGCCGCAACGGCTTGGCGACCTGCATTACGGCTTTGTACAAGGCGGCAGCATCGGCACACGCTATGGCTTTCGTGCCGAAGGGCCGTGGGACCCGGAAAACGGCCATCGCTTCGATGTTTCGAAACTGCTGCTCGATCCTTATGCGCTGGCCATCGATGGCCCGTTCCGGCATCATCGCGATCTGGCGTTACGCGGTGTCGATACTTCGGCGCTGGTGCCGAAGGGCATCGTCAGCGATATCAGGGCCGATGCACAGCCCTTGCCGCCGCATCGCCCAGGCTTCATCTATGAAGTTCCGGTCAAGGCCTTTACCCAGCTTCATCCGGGAATATCACCGGAAAAGCGCGGCACCGTCGCGGCGCTTCGGGCTCCCGCCATCATCGCGCATCTGAAGCGGCTTGGCGTCGATACCGTCGAGTTGATGCCCGTCGCCGCGTGGACGGACGAGCGCCATCTGGCGCCGCATGGTCTGTCAAACGCCTGGGGTTATAATCCCGTCAGTTTCCTTGCACCCGATCCACGGCTTGCTCCGGGTGGTCTTGGCGAGATACGCGCCGCTGTCGATGCGCTTCATGCCGAGGGCATCCGCGTCATCCTCGACGTGGTCTTCAACCACACGGGCGAGAGCGACGAACAGGGTGCGGTGCTGTCTCTCTGCGGCCTCGACAATGCGCTCTACTTCCGCCACGTGGATGGCCGGCTGGTGAACGACACCGGCTGCGGCAATACGTTGGCGCTGGACAAACGGCCCGTGATGCGGCTCGCAATGGATGCGATGCGAAGCTGGGTGACGCGCACCGGCATCGACGGCTTCCGCTTCGACCTTGCCCCCGTGATGGGGCGGCGCGCGACGGGCTTCGATGCCAACGCGCCGCTTCTGGCCGCGATAGAGCAGGACCCGTTGCTCTCGCAACTGATCATGATTGCCGAGCCGTGGGACGTGGGGCCTGGCGGCTATCAGCTGGGGCAGTTTCCGGCCCGTTGGCAGGAATGGAACGATCGCTACCGCGACGACGTGCGCCGCTTCTGGCGGGGCGGCGCGCACGGGGCGGGCGCACTCGCCACAAGGCTCACCGGATCGTCCGACATTTTCGCAACCCACCGGCCGCCCTCTGCCGGCATCAACTATGTGGCTGCGCATGACGGCTTCACGCTGCGCGATGCCGTGACCTACACGCTCAAGAACAACCACGCCAATGGCGAGCAGAACCGTGACGGCAATGCGCATGAGCCGACCTGGCCGGGCGGCGATCCAAAGGCGCTGCTCGCAACGCTGTTCCTGTCGCGCGGCACGCCAATGCTAACGGCGGGCGACGAGTTCGGGCGCACGCAGCGCGGCAACAACAATGCCTATGCGCAGGACAACGAGACGACATGGCTCGACTGGAACACGGCCGACCAGACGCTGATCGATTTCACGGCTCACCTGATGAAGCTCCGTCTCTCGCAGCCGCTGATTGGTGCCGACAGTTTCCTGACGGGCAGAAGCGTCAACGGTCACTCTTATGCCGATGCGCAATGGGTGGATGCGGGTGGCGGGCCGCTGAACTGGCATGATCCGGACACTGGCGTCGTGGGCCTGATACTGGCAGATGAGGCTTCCCGCATTGCGCTGTGGTTCAACCGCATGCAGATTGCCGTCGTACCGCCGCTTGCCGTTCGGGAGGGTTACCGCTGGACCATCCTGCTGCAAACCAGAGTGGGCGAAGGCCTGCTTCCGGGCTCAGTCTCAATCTATGAAGAAGAGCGCGTGAAGCAGACGGGCCTTTCGGATGACGCGTTGCGC
>JBKJQU010000007.1:0-4075 GCA_046594995.1 Aestuariivirga sp. | reverse complement strand
CCGACATGACTAACCCTTGACTGCGCCCATCGAGATGCCGCGCACCAGATAGCGCTGCATGATTGCGACGGTGAAGAAAACCGGAATGGTGCCCAAGACCGACATGGCGGCGATCTTGGCCCAGAAGTTGGACTGGCCGCCGAAGTAATGCGTGACCTGCACCGTATAGGTGGTGACTTCGGTGCGCGTGAGGACGAGCGCGAAGAGGAAGTCGTTCCACGCGAAGATGAAGGTGAAGACGGCGGTGGCAAACAGGCCGGAGCGCGCCATCGGCAGCACCACTTTCCACAGCACTTCCCAGCGTGTGCAGCCATCGACCAATGCTGACTCCTCAAGCTCCAGCGGAATGTCCTCGATATAGCCGCGCATCATCCAGATCACATAGGGCAGGCTGAAGGCCGTGTAGAGGATGATGAGGCCATGATAGGTATCGACCCATCCGAAATAGACATAGAGCAGGAACAGCGGGAACACGATGGCGACAGGCGGCATCATGCGTTGCGAGATGATCCACACGGCGAGATTTTCCCCACCGGTCTTGAAGCGCACCAGGCTGTAGGCTGCGATGGTGCCGAGAATCATGGCGAAGAAAGTGGAGACCGAGGCCAGCACCAGGCTGTTCCACACCGACCAGGCATCGCCGTCCTTGAACAGCACGGCGTAATTGTTGAACTGGATCGAGGCTGGATACCACACCGGCGGAAAGGCGAAGATTTCATCCGGCGTCTTGAACGAGATGATGAACAGCCAGTAGACCGGGAACACGAAGACGATGACCAGCAGGATGGCGATGAGATAGCGCCATGCCAGGCGCACGTCCTTGCGGCGGTGGAATGGAAGCGCACTCATTTCGCAAGCCCCATGCGGCGGATCGCCCAGGTGCAGATCACGGTCAGAATAACAATGACGAGGAAGGCGATGGCCGCCGTATAGCTCGTCTCGAATTGCTTGAAGCCTTGCGAGTAGGCGTAGATCGAGATCGTCTCGGTCTTCGTGCCGGGGCCGCCTTGCGTCAGTGCCCAGATGATGTCGAAGATGCGGAAGAGATCAAGTCCGCGGATCAATATGGCGATGGCCATGACCGGCCATATGGCGGGCAGCACGATGTAGCGGAAGGTGCGCCAGAATCGTGCGCCGTCAATCTCGGCAGCTTCCGTCTGCGACTTGTCGACGTTGGAGAGGGCTGCCAGCAGGATGAGGAACATGAAGGGCGTCCATTGCCAGATTTCGCAGAAGATGATGGCGGGATAGACGAGCGTGGGGTTGATGGTCCACAGCGCGTTGACGCGCTCGCCCGCGAACCATCCGAGGATCTGGTTGATCGGGCCATATTTGTTGTCGAACAGCAACCGCCACGTGGCGCCGGCGACGATGGGCGAAATTATGGTGGGCAGCACGAGGAGCGCGATGAAAATTTGCCGGCCCGGCATTTTCTCAAGGAAAAGATAGGCCATGGCGAGGCCGAGGAGAAGTTCGAGCGGGAGTGCGATGGTGGTGATGAGCAGCGTATGCGCCAGAGACCACCACAGCCGCTTGTCCTTGAACAGGTTGGCGTAGTTGTAGAGACCGGCAAACGATGTGTCCGTGTCCATCATGTCGATCCGCATGAAGGAGACGATGAGCGAATAGATCAGCGGAAACAGGCCCACGAGCAGCAGCAGGAAGATCGCCGGCGTGACGAGCCAGTATCTGAAATTGCGGTCGGGATGAACGGCGATGGCGGGCATGGGAACTCGGAGTCAGGAGGCCCTCATCCGGCCTTCGGCTACCTTCTCCCATCTACGACGGGAGAAGGGGCTGGAGCCGCGAGTGCCTTCTCCCGTGCAAAGCATGGGAGAAGGTGCCCGGCAGGGCGGATGAGGGCTCTTCGTTACATCTTCGGGTAGGCGCCGGACTTCGACGCCCAGTCGGCATAAACGGCCTTCTGCTTGTCGACGCCGATCTTCTCGGTGACGGCATCCCATTCGGCCGCTGCCGTATCGAGGATGGCCTTCGGGTTTTCACCCGCCCACAGCTTCGAGACCGACTGGCGCAGCACTTCCTCGTACTTGTCGGTCTGGAGGAGCGACAGGTCGAGAAGGCCATTGTTGGCGCCGTCCTGAAGGGCTTTCAGGTAGTCCTTCGCTTCGGGCCACAGGGCCGCATAGCCCGGATCGGTGAAGTGCGAGTCGCGGAAGGGGTCGCGGAGCGCGTAGGGAAGCTTGACGCGCTCGAGGCTGGTGGCCTCGCTGTTCAGCCACTGGATGAACAGGTAGGCGGCTTCCTTGTTCTTGGACGCAGAAGATACCGAGAGGCAGAAGCCCGCGGCAAGCTGCGGATGCCCGCCCGGCGTCATCGCATAGCCGACCTTACCGGCAATTGTGGACTTCGGGACCCAACTCATCACTTCCTGGTCCGTGCCGTAGCTGGCGGCCCAGCGGCCATAGGGCGGCCACGAGATCGTCATCGCCGTCTGGCCCTGGAGGAAGGCCGCGAGGTTTTCGACAAAGCCCCACTGCTCGACGCCCGGAGGCGCGAACTTGTTCTCGGCCAGCCAGTCGGTAAAGACCTTGACGCCTGCGTCCGAGTTGATCGTCGCCTTCATGGTGTCCGCGTCGAAGAACTTGCCGCCTTCGTTGCGGAAGCGTTCCTGGAACATGAAGTTGCCGTAGCCCGACTCACGGAAGAAGGCCGCGCCATAAAGCTTGTCGCCGTTCAGCTCGCTGATCAGGGCTGCAACCTGGTCGAAATCCTTCCAGGTGGTGGGCGGCACCGGCATATCGGCGCTGTACTTGTCCTTGTAGGCCTTCTGGAGTGCCGGATCGTTCAGGACGTCGGTACGGTAGTACATGACGAACACGTCGCCATCGTCGGGAAGGCCGAAGATCTTGCCGTTCACCATCATCTGGTTGTCGCGATAGGTCGGTGCGATCTTCATCAGCTCTTCGCGATAGCCGAACTTGTCGACATAGGCGTCGAGTTCTTCAAGCGCACCGGCATTGGCGAGGTCCGGCATCCACGACGGGATGACGTTCAGCGCATCATAGGCGCCGGCACCTGAACGGAAGTCCTGCATGATCTTGGTGAACATCTCGGCCACCGGAACCTCGACGACCTTGACATCGATGCCGGTGAGTTCCTTCCACTTCGGGCCGGAGAAGTTCAGGGGATCGAGCGACTGGAGGCCCGCCTCCCAGACGATGGTGATCGTCTGTCCCGAATATTGCTTTGCCGCATCGACAGCAGCCTGCGCGCCATCCGCAGCCCAGGCGGGCCGCGCCAGCGATCCGGCGAGACCGGCAGCGATGCCGATCTTGCCTACATCACGTCTTGTAACCATGTCTTCCTCCCATGTGTGAACGGCAGCGGAAGGCGGCCATTCGTTACTCCCCGGCTCTTGTTGTGCGGGGAATTTCGTTTATCCGGCGCGCTTTGCGAAACGCTCCAGCTTTTGTTTGAAACCCGGGCTTTCCATTACATCGCGATTGACCACGCCGTGCGGAACCTGGCCTTTCTGGACGTCCAGCACGGCTTTCACGTCGGCCGCGCCATTGCCGGCAAAGCACTGGTCTGTCCAGCACAGAGCATGAGGTGCGGCGATGATATTGTCGAGCTTCAGGATCGGATCGTTGGGATCGGTCGGCTCCACCTCGAACACGTCGAGGCCAGCGCCTGCAATACGGCGCTCCTGCAAAACCGTGGTCAGCGCCTTCTGGTCGACGATGGGGCCGCGCGCCGTGTTGATGAAATAGGCGGTGGGCTTCATCAGCGCGAGGCGCTCGGCATTGACGATATGATGCGTCTTGGGCGTCAGCGGGCAGTTGACGGTGAGGATGTCGGCCCGCCGGAACAGTTCTTCAAGGCCGACGAGTTCGATGCCAAGTTCGGCTGAGGTTTTCGGATCGGCAAAGGGATCATGCGCGATGAACTTCATGTCGAAGGGCTTCGCCAGCCGGAACATTTCCGCGCCGATATTGCCGACGCCGAGCGAGCCCAGCACCTTGTCCACAAGGCCCACGCCCATATGCTCGCCGCGCGCGGCAAAGCCCGCAGGCCCTTGCCGTGCGAGCTTGTCCTTCACCATCATCTTGCCTGT
>JBKJQU010000444.1:0-10432 GCA_046594995.1 Aestuariivirga sp. | reverse complement strand
GGAATAATACAGAACATCCAGACTGGTTTTGAAAATGACTGCGCCCGGCATTGATCCTGTCCGCAAAGTTACGGTCCGGCCGGCATCCTACCGCAGCGGGCATGAAAGAACCGTTGCCGGTTTTCGCGCCAGTTTACCGGCACCGGATAGGCGTGCGGGCCAGCATGCCCCCCGAGGAGCTGCCCTGCCCCCGCTTTTTCTCGAGTGCTATGGCGACATGGCTGTGGTCCAATCGCTGTGGCAGGAGTTCGAATCCCGCGCCATCAGCACGCTCTATCAGAATGAATTGTGGTGCCGTGCCTGGCTCGAAACCGCAGGCGCGGCGTTGGGCGCAACGCCAAGGATTGTTGTTGCCCGCGACGTGAGCGGCCAGCTTCGCTTCATCCTGCCGCTCCAGGTCAGGCGCCGGCAAGGCGTCCGCGTTCTCGAATGGCTGGGGTCGCCCCACCATAATTATGGTTTCGGGCTCTATGATCCGGGCTTCATGTCCAGCGCCGGAGAGTGGTTTTCAGCCAACTGGATCAACGTTCTCGAGGCGGCAGGCGAATGGGATGCCGTATTGCTGAGCCAGATGCCTTCAAACCTGTTCGGACGCCGCAACCCGATGCAAGCGGCCTTCAACATGCGCGGCGCAAATGCCTCGTTCCTTCTCCACCTGAAAAGCGATTTCGAGGCCCTGGACAAGCGCAAACGTAGCAGCGAGCGCCGCCGCATGGCACGGAAGAGTGAAGCCGCCCTCGCCAGAAAGGCCGCAATCGGTTTTGGTCTGCCCGAGACCCTTGCCGCAACGCATTTTGTCATCGACACCATGTTCGCGCAGCAGGAACAGCGCCTCGCCGAACTTGGCATACATGGCGTGTTCGGCGCGGCGGAGCGGCAGTTCATCCATCGTCTCGCCGACGTGCAGGACCCGTTCAATCCGCTTCTCGCGCCCTATCATCTCAGCTGCGGCAACGATGTCCAGTCGGTAATGCTGGGCGGCATTCACGGAAACGGATACTGGGCGCTCATTTCCTCTCTCGCGGCAGGTCCCTACCGGCGCTATTCGCCCGGCGATCTGGCACTCAGGCGCACGATTGCCGCCTGCTGCTCGCGTCGACTGGATTTCTTCGATTTCTCGGCCGGGGATGCGCCTTACAAGCGGCAATGGTCGGATGAGACGATCGAGCTTTTCCACGCCCTGCGTGCCCGCAACCTGAAGGGTCTTGCCTGGTGCAGCGCCATGGCGCTGCGGATAACGATCAAGCGCATGGTCAAGGAAACACCCGTGCTCTTGAACGCAAGCCAGGCATTGCGGAAACTGGTCCTCGGAAAACGCGCGAACTAGGCGCTTATGGCCTCGCGGACGGCTTCCGCCATAGGCGTATTCGCCGGCTGTCCGATCAGCACATGGTGAGCCGCTGTCAGGCCGGTATCAAGCAGTGTCTGCACTGCAGCTGTCACTTCGCTCACGCGCGCTGCCGGTGCGAGAAGCAATGCGGCCTGGCACTTGTGGAGATAGATCGGCGTATCGTCCGCCGCTTCACCAAGATTGATGACCACGAAATCATAGGCTTGTGCCAGCGCCTGAAGCACGCTCTCCAGGCGCTCGAGAAGGAGGGCGGCGGCGCGCGGCGAATGGTCGAGGCCGTATCGCAGCACATGAATGGGAGAACGCGTGTCGCGCGCGATGACCTTGGTAAAGTCCACCGTGCCGCTCACGAGGTCGGCAATTCCCGGACCATTGGGTGTGCCGCAAAGCCCACCGACGAAAGATCCGACGCGTGCGAGATCGACAAGCACGACGCGCTTTCCCGTCATCGAAACATTGCGCGCAAGGGCCAGAGCCGCCACGCAGGAATCGGCGGCACTGCCGCCGAGAGACGTAAGTCCGATCCGCTTCACGTCGAGGTCACGCCGGATATCCAGCACCCAGCGCGCCATGCTGAGGGCTGCGGCAGAAACTTCAGGTGTGTCGGTAACGAGAGACATGTCTCCGTCAGGAATGATGCGCGGCCACTCTGTCAGGTGCTGCATGCTGGCGAACACCGAAGGCGGAACCCATGAAGCAGATGGCTGCGCTGGTGCATAGGCCTCCTGCGGCTGTGGAGCGGGCGCATGGACGTGCGGTGCCGGGGGGAAGGCTGGCTGCGGCTGCGGCGGCACGTATTGCGCCTGCGGGGGTGCCGGGGCTGGCACAGGCTCAACCGGTGATGAAATGAACGCGGGCTCGGCTTTCACTTCTTCTTCGGGGTGATACTCGGTCAACCGGCTGGCCGCTGCCATCAGCTCCATCAGGAAAGCGAGACCAAGCCCAAGCGCGAAGCCGGCGATGGTGATGAGAAGCACCATCGGACCCGGCTTTGGAAACGAAGGAGCCGACGGTGTCGAGGCATTCTGGATGATGAGTGCCAATCCGGGCTGCGAGGACATGTCCTGCCTGGCGCTCGCCTCCGCATAGCGGCTCAGCAACGCTTCCAGAAGCACCCGGTCGGCAGCGGCATCGCGCTCCAGCGCCTTCAGCTTCACATCGTCGAGGTTGGCAGTGCTCTCCTGGTTCTTCAGCGCATCGAGGCTGGCGAGGAGCGACTGCTCGCGCGATTCAGCAATGCGAGCCTGCTCGCCGAGGCTCGACACGACCTTCAGCGCCTCAGCCCTGATCTGCCGGTCTATGCTGGCGATCTCGGTCTGCACCGCTTCCATCTTCGGATGGTTCGAAAGATAGGTGACGGACAACTCCGACATGCGGCGCATGGCCTCGGTGCGCTGCTCCTTAAGCCGCTGCACGGCAGCCGAATTCAGCACATCGGTGGCGCTCTCGACGCTGCCGCGCGATTCAAGAATATTGCGGATGGCATCGGCCTTGGCACGCGCATCGAGGCTGGCGGACTTTGCAAGCGTGATCTGGGTGTTGAGTTCGGAAATTTCCTGTTCGCCAAGCGTAACGGTGGCGCCCTTGAGCAAGCCTGCGCCAGCGCGGAACTTTTCCACGGTCTCTTCTGAAGCGGCGAGCTTCTTGCGCAGCGCGTCGATCTGTCCGGAAAGCCAGTCACGCGCGCGCTCGGTCGGCTGCGATTGTGATTCCCTGGTCCAGGTGACGTAGATATTGGCAAGCGTATTGGCCACTTGCGACGCCGTGGCCGGATCGGAAGAATTGTATTCGATGCCGATGACGTTCGAATCAGGCAGCTGGTAGACAGTGAGCTTGTCGGCATAGCGATCAAGCGCGCGCTGCTCGGGCGACTTGGTGCGCGGGTCAGTGCCGAACCCAAGCATCACCTTGAGCTTGCCCGTCATGGACTGGCCAGACAGCAGCGAATTGAATTCCGGATTTTCCTCGAGGTTCAAGGCCGCCACCACACGCCGCGCCAGGTCTTCCGAAGTCAGGACCGAGATCTGGCTGGCGACCACGCGATCGTCGATCGCATCGGTGCGCTGGTTTTCGGTTTGCTGGACGCGATCGAAAGGTGTTTCGAGATTCTGGATCAGAATCTGCGCCTTGCTGGTGTATACGGGCTTCAGCGTGCTCACGATCCCTGTCGCAATGGCGAAGGCGAGCACACCCACGCCGAGGATCATGATCTTCCGGCGGCCTACGCCACGCAGCACATCCATGATGTTGATGGACATCCGGACCTGGTTCGGCGATTTGTCATAGCGGGACGTCATGGCAATGAACTGGATGCTTTGCTGCTGCGTGCACTGGTCCGGCAACATGATGCCGTTATGGTAACCAATCCATTAATGTCCGCCCGGTTTGGTAAATCCCATCTCCCGCAGTTAAACCATTACTAACCATGTCGCTTTAGGTTTGGTTGGCCGGAGCGGTCCATCCCGGCGCGTTCATTATGGAAGTTGCCCCCCTTGCGTATGCGTTTCATCATTCTCCTTCTTGCAGCCTCCGGTCTCGGCGGCTGCTCGCAAAGCTGGGACGAGGCGACATCCTCTCCTCCCGGCGGCACAGGCATCCTGGTAGGCGGTGAACTGGCGGAGGGAGAACATGCCGTGTCGAGCGTGTCGCAGCTTCCCGCTCGCAACGGCACCGGCACGATCGAGCCCTACGGCACCAAGGGCAAGGCCGCAGCCTATGAATTTGGAACGGGTTACCGCGTCGGCGCGGGCGATCGCCTCACCATCCGCGTTGCGGGCGAACCCGAACTGACAGCAGATTTCCTCGTCGATGGTTCTGGCAACATCTCGATGCCCTACGTGCAGAGCCTCAACGTGGGCGGCCTTACCACGCCGAAGATCGAGGCGATGATCACGCAACGCCTGCGCAAGGGATACTTGCGCGATCCACAGGTTTCGGTGCAGGTCACCACGCTCCGCCCCTTCTACATCCTCGGCGAGGTCAATGCCGCCGGAAGCTTTGCCTATCAAGCTGGTATCACCGTGCAGAATGCCATCGCCATCGGAGGCGGTTATGGCGCACGCGCGGACCATCGCCAGGTGCTCATCACCCGCAAGACCTCGGAGGGCACCAACACGTACAAGGTGCCGGTGACGACGCAGGTCTACCCCGGCGACATCATCTATATCCGCGAACGCTGGTTCTGACCGGGCGTTCGATGCGCATTCTCCACGTCTTCAGAACACCTGTCGGCGGCCTCTTTCGCCATGTGAGGGATTTGGCGCGAGGCCAATCCGAGGCAGGCCACAACGTTGGCATCCTGTGCGATTCAACCACTGGCGGCGAAACGGCGGTGAAGTTGCTGGCCGAGGTTTCACCCTTTTGTTCACTGGGCGTGAAGCGCATGCCGATCTCGCGTATGCCCGGCATGGGCGATATATCAGGCTCGTTGCAAACAAGGGCTTACGCGAAAACGCTAAAGCCCGATATCATCCATTGCCATGGCGCCAAGGGCGGTCTTTATGGCCGCGTGGCCGCAAGGCTCCTGGGAATTCCATCGGTCTACACGCCACACGGCGGCAGTCTTCATTATGAGTGGGCGTCTCCTGCCGGGGCGGTGTTTCTCTCGGCTGAAAAGGCGCTGGCCGCCATCGGCACCGGCATTCATTTCGTCTGCGATTATGAGCGCGATGCCTTCGCCGCGAAGATCGGACTGGGCAGCAAGACGCACGCCGTCATCCATAATGGTCTGTGGCCGGACGAGTTCACGCCCGCCGACCCGAACCCCGATGCGTCGGACATTCTTTATCTCGGCGACATGCGTATCCTCAAGGGCGTCGACGTGCTGCTCGCGGCCATCGCCCGGCTCAACCAGACGCGCCGCACGACCGCATGCCTCGTGGGCGATGGCCCGGACCTCGCGCAGTTCCAGGCGCAGGCACAGTCACTGGGGCTGTCTGACCTCATCAGCTTCCCCGGCCGCATGGGTGCGCGCGAGGCTTTCAAGCTCGGCCGCATTCTCGTCATGCCATCGCGCGCCGAAAGCTTTCCCTATGTCGTGCTTGAAGCCTGCGCGGCGCGCGTGCCGCTCATCGCCAGCCGTGTGGGTGGCATTCCCGAAATGCTGACAGCTGAAAACCTCGTTGCCGCTGATGATGTTGACGCGCTTGCAACCCGTCTCGCTTCGGCACTGGCCAATCCGCAAGCCGTGGCGGCATCGGCTGCGGGAACGCGCGAACGGCTGATACGGAACTTCGCAGCCGACCGGATGGCACAGTCAATTCTCGGGCTTTACCGGAAACTTGTCTGAATTCTCCCGGTCCGGAGCAGGTCGTTTACCGCTCATTAACGCTGCCATTCCAATAATGCCGCCATCTTGTGAGCATCATGCCACCCGGCGCGCGGCTTGCTGAGGGAAAAACAATCGAGAGTAGAATCCCACAGCGGAACATCATAAATGCGCGCTCAACCCGGCCACAAGTATGCGACGATCCCAGCCGATATCTTTGAACACCTTGGCGATGCCTTTTCGCCCGTGCTCACGGAAGCCCTGCGGGTCGAAACCATCAACCGCCTGAGCGATGCGCCGCTGATCTCGGTCCGCGTCATCGCCACCACGGTCCGAACGGCAGAAGCGTTGCTCATTGCCACCGCAGGCTTCCTGCTCGCCTATTTTCACCCCGGTTATCAGGCGGCAGCCGATGCCGCCTTCTATATCCCTCTCGTCCTCGCCGGAGCCGTGACGATTCCCATCATCGCCAATTCCTTCGGCCTCTACACCGTGCGGGCGCTGCTCCGTCCCATCGAGCAGATGGCGCGCATCGCTTCGGTGTGGAGCCTGATCTTCGCGGCCATGACAACCGTCGTCTTTCTGTCGAAATCGGGTGAGGATTATTCGCGCCTCTGGCTCGCCAGCTGGTTCTTGGCCGGGTTGTCGCTGCTTATGATGTCGCGGCTGCTCTTTGCAAATCTGACGCGCTACTGGAACCGCAACGGTCAGCTTTCCCGCCATGCGGTTCTCGTCGGCGGCGGCAAGCCTGCGGAAGACCTGCTCGGCGCGCTCGGCGCATCGAACTCATCCGACATCGACGTCGTCGGCATCTTCGATGATCGCGATAACAACCGCTCGCCCACCAGTGTCGGCGCGCTGAAGAAGCTCGGCAATGTTTCGGAGCTTGTCGATTTTGTTCGCAGTGCCCGCATCGACGTGCTGCTCGTCACACTGCCGCTCACCGCCGAGGATCGCCTGCTGCAGATCCTGAAGCGCCTGTGGGTGCTGCCCGTGGACATCCGCCTCAGTGCCTATTCGCAAAAGATCCATTACCGCCCCCGCGCCTATTCCTATATCGGCAACGTGCCTTTCCTCGACGTGTTCGACAAGCCGCTGGGCGACTGGGGCAGCATTCTGAAGTCAATCGAGGACAAGGTCATCGCGGCTGTCGCCCTCGTGCTGCTGGCACCGGTCATGGCGCTCGTGGCGCTCGCCATCAAGCTCGAAAGCAAGGGGCCTGTGCTCTTCAAGCAGAACCGCTTCGGCTTCAACAACGAGCTGATCGGCGTATACAAATTCCGCTCGATGTATCACGATATGCGCGATGCGGATGCCGCGAAGCTCGTCACCAAGGGCGATCCGCGCGTCACCAAGGTCGGCCGTTTCATTCGCAGGACCTCGCTTGATGAACTGCCGCAGCTCTTCAACGTGCTGCGGGGCGAACTGTCCCTCGTCGGCCCCCGTCCGCACCCCACCAAGGCCAAGGCCGCCGATCAGCTTTACAACGATGTGGTCGATGGCTACTTCGCCCGCCACAAGGTGAAGCCGGGCATCACCGGCTGGGCCCAGGTCAACGGCTGGCGGGGCGAGACCGACACCACCGAAAAGTTGCAGCGCCGGGTGGAGCATGATCTCTACTACATCGAGAACTGGTCGATCGCGCTCGATCTCTACATTCTCTGGCGCACGCCGATCTCGCTGCTGAAAACGGAGAACGCATATTGACGGCTGACTACGCCCATCGTTCGCCAGCCCGAACCCGGAGTGCCGGCCTGCCGCTTGACCGCGTGCAGGCCGCAGCCGTCTGGCTGATGATGGCCATGTCCTTCACGGTGCGCTTCGAGCCCGCACCAAGCGACATCTTGTTTGCCGCCGCCGTGTTCTTCTATCTCGCGGGCGGGCTGAACGTGACGGCGATCGCCGCGCCCCTCATCATCTATCTGGTGCTCTATAATTTCGGCGCCTTCATAAGCTACCTGCAGGTGATGGATCAGCCGAAGACGGCGATGTTCGTCATCACCTCGATCTACATGGCGGTGTCTGCCGTGTTCTTCTGCTTTTATGTTTCGACAGACACCGAGCGCCGCTTCGCCGTCTTCAAGAACGGCTACGTCATCGGCGCGGTCATCGCCTCCGTCATCGCGCTCATCGGCTATTTCGATATCGGCGGCACCGGGGCCTATCTTTCGCCCATCTTCCGCGCACAAGGCCTGTTCAAGGACCCCAACGTACTGTCGACCTACATCATCCTGCCCGCGCTCCTGCTCACGCAGGACGTGATGCTGGGCACGAAAACTTCACGGCTCTTCCGCTACGTGGGCCTTATCATCGTGCTGGCCTGCCTGTTCCTCGCTTTCTCGCGCGGTGCGTGGATGAACTTCCTGCTCGCAGCATCGCTCATGGCGGTGCTCACCTTCACGCTGACACCCTCGCAGCAGCTCCGCAGCCGCATCATCATCCTTACGGTCGCCGGCGCCGTGCTGCTCGTCGCGCTGCTTGCGGCACTCCTGTCGATTCCCGAAGTGAGCGCCGCCTTCGCGGACCGCGCGACGCTTGCGAAGGACTATGACTCGGGCGAGTTCGGCCGCTTCGGCAACCAGCTCAATTCCATTCACATGCTGCTCGAATTGCCGTTTGGCTTCGGCCCCCTCCAGTTCGGCAAGATCTTCGGGCTCGATCCGCACAACGTCTATCTCAACGCGTTTTCGTCCTATGGCTGGCTGGGCGGCATCGCCTATATGCTGATGATCATCAGCACCGTCATCGTGGGTTTCAAAGGCCTCATGATCCGCACGCCGTGGCAGGGCCAGTCGATCGCGCTGTTCTGCACCTTTTTCGCCACTGCGCTTCAAGGCGTGCAGATCGATACCGATCACTGGCGCCATTTTTACTGGATGTTGGGACTGACCTGGGGCCTCTACGCCGCTTCGGCGGCCTATGCCGCGCAGTACTCCGTGGTCACGGCCGACCGCATACATCAGCGAGTTTAAAAATTTAGCTACCGATATCGGTTCTGTCGACCGGTGCCGGCTCCGCAGTGCGGAGCCGACCTTTCGCCGAGGTGTGACGTATTTCTAGCCGCGCCAGACGCCGCCGGTGCGAGAGTTCACATAAACAGTGAACTGCTTACCGTTCCGCACGGCTCTGAACGTATAAGTACGGCCGTTGCACTCGCGGACCTGCACACGGTTATAGCCCGATCGGTCAACCAGACGGCGTGCCTGATTGCACGTCAGCCTGTTGTTAACCCGGCCCCGGAAATCGCCATGGCGGCGGTAGTCATACCAGCCGTAGCCATCATAATACCGCCATTCCGGACCAACCCGGTAGGAATAGAACGGAATTCCAAAATAGATGCTGAACCCGCTGTTCGAATGTGCTTCAGCGCTGGGCGTTACAGCAAGGGCAGCAAGAGCAATACCGCTCGCTACAATCATAGATTTCAACATAGCCATTCCTCCAGAGAGCCCCCTCTCCGAGTAGTGATTAAACGCATCATGGATGGCAAAGGTTCCTAAGCAACCAATCGGGGAGCGCGACACCCGGTTGTCATCGCCACGATGCTCTAGGCTAATCTGGGGCGAGCAGTGGGGCCTGCAAGCCTGATTCATTGTTAAAAATGGTCGGAGCGACAGGATTCGAACCTGCGACCCCTATCCCCCCAGAATAGTGCGCTACCGGGCTGCGCTACGCTCCGACACGGTGGCAGCGTCTAGCATCCTTCTCCGCAGAGCGGAAGACCTATTCGCCAGCAGCGTTCCGAAAGCTGAAAGCCGCAAAGATATCGCCGCGATAGCCTGCATGCCGCTGGGCCTGAAAGCCCAGTGCTGCTGCCCATACGAGATCGGCCATGATCACCGCCAGCGCCATACCCATGATGCCTAGCGCCGGTGTCAGAACAAAGGCCCCGGCGGCAAGAACGACGAGCGACACAATGCAGGCCTTTGCACTTCTGGCCTGATGGCCGTCGATCGAGAGCAGATGCTGGTTCATGCCGCCTGCCGCCCGGAACAACTGGCTCATCATGAACAGCACCAACGGCCAATGCGCGCCCGCATAGTCGGCGCCGAAGATACCGAGGATCAGCGGGCCGAACACGGCGGAGACCACGACGCAGGCCGCAATGGCCACAAGCGCAATGATGTTGATGCGGAGAATGAGCGACCGGGCCAGCGGCCGGTTGCCCTTCACGATGGCCGCCGACAGATCCGGCAACACGAAATTCTGCGTCACCTGCGTCACGAAGCCTGCAAGTGCCGCAAGCCTGATGGCAATGCCAAGCTGGGCCACGTCGCCCGCAGGCAGAAACAAGCCGCCGGTCAGCGTCACGATATCGGCAAACGACATGGCGACCGCCGCCACGATCACCATGGAGGCCGCCCTGCTGCGGAGAACCGGCCTCAGGTCATGCCGCCCCGCATAAAGTGATTTCGGCAGCACCCCGGACCCGAACATCCACGCCTGCCCCAGCGCGACCGCAAAGGTGATGACGATGATGACGCCAATCACCGTCAGCATTGCGGGTTTCAGATCCAGCACCCACATGGCGCCCAGGAACACCAGCAGCAGCCCCGGCCGGAAGATGAAATCAGGCACATAGGACAACTGGAAGCGGCGTTTCGAATTGGCGGTAGAACTGGTGATGCGGATGAGCGAGGAGGCCGGCGCCATCAGGCAGCCAAAGACGAGCGCGGTTTTCAGCGCCGGATCGAGTGGTGCGAAGACATAGATCGCCAGCGCCACCACCGCCAGGACGGCGGAAACGGCCAGCGAGTCCTGCCACAGCGCGCGGTAAAAAGCGTCCGCCAGATGCTTGCGCCCCAGCGCATAAT
>JBKJQU010000437.1:0-4720 GCA_046594995.1 Aestuariivirga sp. | reverse complement strand
CCAGCGGAGCGCCTCCTGCAGAAAGCCGATGCGCGGCTCGGGCACGGCGAAATGCGGATATTTATGCGCCCACGGCCCGATGATGGCCTTGCGCGTGGTGCGAAGCCCCTTCATCAGGCGCGGCACGGCGTTGGAATAGGCATCGTTCCAGCCGCCCACCACCAGGGTGGGCGTCTCGATTGCCGCGAAATCCTCGCACACCGAGCCGTGCTTCCAGTAGGCGTCGCGGTGCGGATGCTTCAGCCATGTGGTAAGCAGGAACGGCTCGTGCTCCAGCCGCTCCATCCACATCTTGCGCCACTTGTTGCCGACGATCTTGGGGTCTGGCGGGCGCGAGGAATAGGCGAGCATGGTGGCGGCCCAGCCGAGGTTCTCGTTCAGCAGCGTGCCGCCCTTGTAGTGGATGTCATCCTCGTAGCGGTCATCCGTCGAGCAGATGGTGATGATGGCTTTGAGCGCCGGAGGCTTTCGCGCCGCGACCTGCAGCGCATTGAAGCCGCCCCAGGAAATGCCGAACATGCCGACCTTGCCGGTGCACCATGTCTGCCGCGCGATCCAGGCGATGACTTCGAGTGCGTCGTCCTGTTCCTGTTTCGTATACTCGTCGAGCATCAGCCCGTCCGAGTCGCCATTGCCGCGCATGTCGACGCGGATCGAGGCATAGCCGTGGCCTGCGAAATAGGGATGCGTCAGGGCATCGCGCACGATGGTGCCATCGCGCTTGCGGTAGGGGAGATATTCGAGAAGGGCGGGTACCGGCTCTTTTTCGGCATCCTTCGGAATCCACTTGCGCGCGGCGAGCTTGACGCCGTCCGACATCGGGATCCAGAAATTCTCGACTTCCTTTGTCTTGCGCGGAAAGTCCTTGATGGTCGTGATGGTCATTGACGTCCTCTGAAAAACGCGTGCGTCGTGAAGCTGTGGTGCGGAAGCGGACTTTCGTCTTTCAACAGGAAAGCGCGAATACAGGGTTCAGGGGTTTCGAATTTTTTCACTTCGGTTTCGATCATGTGATGCACAGCACAGTAAACGGCTGCGGACACATTACAAGCACGCCCACCGCTTGCAAAGATGAACGCCAGATAAATCGCAGGCTCAGAAATGGTTCAGGGCGGAGCACTTAGAAAGGCTCCCAACAACGAGACACAGAGAGGGAAACGGACATGAACAAGCTCTTCACATCTTTCGCCGCCGTAGCACTCAGCTTCGGCATTTTCGCCACCGCAGGTTCGGCTGCTTCGCTGCCGCCCAGCCAGCAGGATGCAGCGGCCGCTGGCATTATCATCGTTCCGGCTTCCGCCAATCCGGCGCAGGATGCAATCGAGGCCCACGGCTTCAAGCGCGGCAAGATCGTCGGCTTCAAGACCTCGGCCGCCGAAGGCTCGGTCGTCATCTCGACCAAGCTGAACCGCCTCTACTACGTCCTCGGCAATGGCAAGGCCGTGATGTACAAGGTCGCCACCGCCAAGAAGGGCTTCGAATGGAAGGGCACGCATGCAGTGTCCGCCAAGGCCAAGTGGCCGTCCTGGACGCCCCCCACTGAAATGCGCAAGCGCCGCCCCGACCTGCCGAAGTTCATGGAAGGCGGCCCCGACAATCCGCTGGGTGCCCGCGCCCTCTACCTCGGCTCGTCGATCTACCGCATCCACGGCACCAACGAGCCGTCCTCGATCGGCAAGGCCGCCTCCTCGGGCTGCATCCGCATGCTGAACGAAGATGTCACCGAACTCTACAAGTTCGTGAAGCTCGGCGCCCGCGTTACCGTTCTCTGATCGTCTCTGCACCCCAAGTCTCCCTCCCCCTGCAAGCAACTGGGCCCCTTCCGAGGGGCCTTTTTCTTTTGCGGTCGCCGGGAAAATTTTTCAGACACTAGCCGCACTGTGACGGCAAGCACAGTCATCGCCGCAAGAATCTCTATGAAGGCAGACAGGATGGCGTACCCAATGTACTGCCCGACCAATCCGAGGAAATGTTACCCATGAACACCGCAAAGCCCATCGCCTGGCCCACGAAGACGCGCGAGCTTCACAACCACCACATGGATTCGACCGTCTGGAACAATTTCAAATTCCGTGATGACGATGTGATCGTCGCCACCTGGGCGAAGTCCGGAACGACATGGACGCAGCAGATCGTCAGCCAGCTGATTTTCAATGGCGCCGAGGGCATCAACGTGCCGCAGATGTCGCCCTGGCTCGATCTCCGCATCATGCCGCCCGAGGCCATTGCCGCAGTTGATCAGCAGCAGCACCGCCGCTGCCTGAAAACCCATCTGCCAGCCGATGCGATGGTGATCTCTCCGCAAGCAAAATACATCTATGTGGCGCGCGATGGCCGCGACGCAGCCTGGAGCGCCTATAATCATCTCGCGAACTTCAAGCCTGAAACCTTCGACATGTTCAACAAGGCGCCGGGCCGCGTCGGACCCGAACTGCCCGTGCCGGGAGCCTCGGTGCACGAGTTCTATCGCGAGTGGCTTCAAAAGGATGGCTATCCGCTGTGGCCCTTCTGGGAGAATATCAGGAGCTGGTGGACGATCCGGCATCTGCCGAACGTCAAGCTCATCCACTTCAACGATCTGAAGCAGGATTTGCCGGGCTCCATCCGGGCGATTGCAAAGTTCCTCGATATCGCGATCGACGAGAAGACATTCCCGGCAATCGTCGAACATTGCGGCTTCAGCTACATGAAGCGCAACGCTCATCTTTCCGCGCCGCTGGGCGGCGCGATCTGGGAAGGCGGCGCGCAGACCTTCATCAACAAGGGCACTAATGGCCGCTGGCAGACCACGCTGACTCCGGCGGATGTCCGCGCCTACGAGACCCATGCCATTGCCGAACTGGGACCTGACTGCGCCGCCTGGCTCGAAATGGGCCGCGGCATGCGGGCCGCTGCCTGAGGGCAGCATGATCGAACGGTATAGGCTGGGCTCCGGAGCAATCCGGGGCCTTGCGTTTGTGGTGGGTGATGTCAGCCCGGAAGCGAACCCTCGTCGCCAAGGTGGCGGATGGCATTCGCAATGGTTTGGAAACCCGCCATCGCCGCGCTGCTTGCATGCCGAGCGTGCATGTAGGAATGGCTGAGGGCTGGTTCCTCGTGGAAGCGGACAGGCACGCCGCCCGCCGCCAGCTTGCGGGCAAAGATCAACCCGTCGTCCCGCAGCGGATCATGCGCGGCCACCGCGATATAGGTGGGCGGCAGGCCGGAAACAGTTGGCGCGAGGTTCGGGACCGCTAACGGATCGGACCAGTTTGGCCCGCCGCGCGGACCCAGATGGCTTTCCATGCAGCCGATCACCTCGGCGCGCGACAGGCTGGGGCTTGCCGCATGTCGGCGGTAGCTCTCTGTCTCGAAGTCGCTGCCGAGTGCGGGATAGATCAGTGCGAGGCCGCGAAGCTGGGGCAGGCCATCGCGTTTCAAGGCAAGGGCAAGTCCTGCGGCCAGCTGGCCTCCCGCGCTGTCTCCCGCCGCCATGATGCGCGACGGGTCGATGCCGAGTGCGCGGCCCATGCTGCGCATCCACTCCAGCGCCTTCAATGCGTCCTCGATGGCTGCGGGAAAGGGATGCTCTGGCGCCAGCCTGTAATCGGGCATCACCACCGTGACATCGGCCATGTCCGCAATTCCGGCGCAGATGCCATCATGCGTCTCACACGAGCCCATCGTCCAGCCGCCGCCATGAAGATAAAGCACGCCGGGCTTCGGGCTTTCGCCGGGTGGCCGGTATATGCGGATCTGGGTGCCGTCGAGATCGAGATTCTCGACCAGCAATCGCGAAGGCCTGTTGCCTGACGCGCGCCTGCACGCGTCCTCCCAGATCTTGCGTTGCTGGTCGAGTGTCAGGCTGGCAAAATCGGGCGGAGTCTGCCGCGCCTGATCCGCCATGAAATCCAGCAGTTCGGAATCGATCGGCGCGTCTGTCATGATTGCTTTGGTCCCGGACGTGAATCTGTCATACGAGGCAGTCAATCCTGCACCAATGCACCAACGCCGTCCATAGTTTCCGTTCATGTGGCCATTCAGCAAAAGCACCGCGCAGCCCGCCGCCGAACCTGAGAAGACGGCTGCACTTGCTCATGGTCTTACACACGAGATCGTGCAGGCACTGCCCGATCCGGTTCTGGTCGTGGGCCGCGACGGCATCGTCATCATGGCCAATGCGCATGTGCAATCGGTGCTCGATTCCGATCCGCAAGGCCTGCATCTCTCGGCGACGGTCCGGGCACCCGCCGTTCTCGAAGCCATCGCCGATGTCTTTGCCGGCGAGGCCGCGCATCATGTCGATTACGATGTGCGCTTTCCCGTGCCCCGCAGCTTTCAGGCCTTCGTCGCGCCGCTTGGTAAAGCGGGGGCGGGTGGTGCAGTCATCGTGCTGCGCGACCTGACGCGCGAACAGCAGATCGAGCGCATGCGGGCCGATTTTGTCGCCAACGCCAGTCATGAGCTTCGAACACCGCTTGCCTCGCTCTCGGGCTTCATCGAGACGATACAGGGGGCAGCAAGGAACGACGAGAAAGCGCAGGCGAAGTTTTTGGGGCTCATGCGCAGCCAGGCCGACCGCATGCGGCGGCTGATCGATGATCTGCTCTCGCTCTCGCGGATTGAGATGAACGAGCATGTGCGGCCATCCGGCGAGGTCGATCTGGCGCAGGTGGCCAATCACATCCGCGATGTGCTGAGCGGCATGCTCAAGGATTTCGGCTGCGAATTGCGGGTGGAC
>JBKJQU010000424.1:0-6797 GCA_046594995.1 Aestuariivirga sp. | reverse complement strand
GGTGGAGCGGATGGATGGATGGTTCAAGCCATGGGTTCCGGACTGGGCAGGCCTCGATTGGTTCGCGCTGGGCTTAAGCCTCGTCGCAGCCATGCTGCTGCTCCGCTTCCACCTCGGTATTATCCGTACGCTGATGATCTGCGCTGCGCTTGGCGCGGCGTGGCGGCTGCTCTTATACTACGTCATCCCGGTTTACGCTGGATGACGGTCGTAACTCAATTCCAACTCCAGAAATCGTTGCCCTCTTTCGCAAGGCTCCGCGCCAGCACCATCTTGTGGACTTCCGATGCGCCATCCACCAGCTTGGCACAGCGGGCATAGCGGTAGATCCATTCGAGGACCGTATCTTTCGAATAGCCCTTCGCCCCGCACAGCTGCACGCCCACGTCCGCCGCGCGGTTCAGCGTGTCCGCCACATGGATCTTCGCCATGGAAATTTCCTTCTGCGCCTTGTCGCCCGAATCGAGTTTCCACGCCGCATGCATGGTGAGGAGCCTGCCCTTCTCGATTTCGGCCGCCACTTCGCCCAGCATGATCTGCACGCTTTCGCGGCTCCCCAGTGATGAGCCGAAGGCCTTGCGCTCTTTCACATAATCATGCGCGATCTCGAGGCAGCGCTTCGACAGGCCCAGCCAGCGCATGCAATGGGTGAGCCGCGCCGGTCCTAGCCTGATCTGCGTCAGGCGCAATCCATCGCCTTCATCCATGAGACGGTTCTCTTCCGGAATTTCAAGCCCGTCGAATTCAAGCTCGCAGGTGCCGCCATGCTCCTCCGGCCCCATTGTTTCCACACGCCGCACGATGCGCCAGCCCGGCTGATCCTTGTGATAGAGGAACGCCGACAGACCCCGGCGCGGATCTTCCGACGTGCGCGCCACCAGGATGAAATGCTCAGCACCTTCGGCACCCGAGATGAACCATTTTCGTCCGTGTACGATATATTTATTCCCGCGCTTCTCCGCCCGCGTCAGCATCATGCCGCCGGGGTCCGAGCCCGAGCCCGGATGCGGCTCGGTCATCACGAAGGACGAGCGGATCTTTCCATCGATGATCGGCTGCAACCATTTGTCCTTCTGCGCCTGCGTCTTCAGCACCTTGTTCAGCACGCTCATGTTGCCATCGTCCGGCGCGCAGCAGTTGAAGGCCAGCGGCCCGAAGATCGAGCGGTTGGCCTCTTCATAGAAGGCGGCCCAGCCAATGATCGGCAGTCCAAGTCCGCCGCGATCCTTCGGCAACTGCGGCGCCCACAAGCCTTGGGCCTTTGCCATCTCGCGCAGCGGCCCCAGAACTTCGCCGCGGATGTTCTCGTGCGAATTGTAGTTCGAACGGTCCGCTTCGAGCGGCAGAATGTTTTCGGCCACGAAGGCGCGAACCTTCAGCCGCAACGTATCGATTTCTGGGGAAAGGGAAAAATCCATGAGCAGTCCTTTACGTCAGTGATTGACCGCCATCGACGAGGATCGACGTGCCTGTCATGAAGCCAGATGCGCGTGTGGAAGCAAGCAGCAGAAGCGTTGCATCGAGATCGGCGGTATTGCCCGCGCGCCGCTGTGGAATTTTCTGGACCATCGCCTGTCCTGCAGCACTGCTAAGATAATCGTCCGTCATCTCGCTGTGAATATAGCCCGGTGCGATAGCATTGACGCGAATGCCATGCCGTGCCCATTCCAGCGCCTGGGCCTTGGTCATATGCAGAACTGCCGCCTTGCTGATGGCATAGCTTGCCGATGATGCGCCAACCTTGGTGCTCACCATCGAAGCAATATTGATGATGGTGCCGGGAGCCTTGCGCGCCATGAGGTTTATTGCGAAGGCGCGGGACAGATGCCACACTGCATCTACATTGGTATTCTGAATGCTGCGGAAATCGTCGGAGTCAGTATCGACAATGCGCCCGCTACCGGCGATTCCCGCATTGTTCACCAAAATCGTCAGCGGCCCGAAAGCGCGTGCCGCTTCATTCAGTGCCGCTTCGAAGGATTGTGGCTCCGTTACATCCAGTGCCAGCGGTGCAATGTTGGGGCTTTCCGCCGCCAGCGCCTGAAGCCGGTCCACCCGGCGCGCCGCCGCGATCACCTTCGCGCCATGGGCCGCCAGCACTTGCCCGAAGCGGAAGCCGAGGCCCGATGATGCGCCGGTGACCAGCGCCACCTCGCCAGTCAGGTCAAAAAGCTGTTGTGCGGGCGTGACTTGGTTCATCGGTTGGACATTTCCTTGCGCGTTGGGCTATCTAGACGCCAAATCAGGTTCCTCACAAGGCTCGGAAATGTCCTACCTGCCCCTCGTTGGCCTGCCCGCCGATACGCACGACGCCCATGGCTTCACCTATCACTCGATCGGCGACAAATATACGCGCGCCGTGGCGGAAGCCTCGCTGTGCACCCCCGTCATGATCCCCTCGATGATCGACGCGCTGCAGATCGACGCGCTGCTCGATCATTTCGACGGCATCCTGATGACGGGCGCGGTCTCGAACGTGCATCCGCCGCATTATGGCGAGCAGCCCTCGCCCGAGCACGAACCCTATGACCATGCGCGCGATGCGACGACGCTGAAGCTCATCAGCCGCGTGATCGCGCGGGGGTTGCCGCTGTTCTGCATCTGCCGTGGGTTCCAGGAACTGAACGTGGTGCTGGGCGGGACCCTTGAAACCGAATTGCAGAAGGGCGAAGGCCGCCTCGATCACCGCTCGCCGCAGAATGACGATATCGATGTGCGCTATGCGGCGTCCCACGCCATCAACATCCGCCCCGGCGGCATGCTCGAAAGGATTCTGGGAAAACGCGAGACGATGGTGAACTCCATCCACCGCCAGGGCATCAAGCGCCTCGCACCGGGTCTCGCCGTTGAAGCCACCGCCCCCGATGGCATCATCGAAGCCGTCTCTGTGCGAGACGCCAAGACCTTCGCCTTCGGCACCCAGTGGCATCCGGAGTTCAAGGCGATGAGCAACCCGGATTCGGTGAAGCTGTTTGCAGCATTTGGTGAAGCGGTGCGGGCGCATGCAAGGAAGCGGTCGGAGCCGGTAAGGCAGCTCGCTTGATCGCCAGGTGGGCAACCCATCACCTCGACTTCACCGACAACAGATACTCATACAGCATCGGGTTGGTTCTCGGGCAATAGAGTACATCAGTTGTTGAACCCTCTTCTTCCTGTTGAACAGGTTCCACAAGCAGCGCTGTTCTTGGATAGACCCAGAAGGCCCACTCGCGGTCAATCCTGGCATTGATGATCGCGCAATCAAACAGTTCTGGCCGCAACACGTAAGCCGCCGCCACCCAATCAAATGGATAGAAACCAGGCTGCCCAACATCAGCGAGCCAGAACGCAAGCCAGCCACGCGCCCTTTCCGCGAGCCAGCGATACACGCCACCCCGTTGATTCCACTTATCCAGATCTTCCCTTGTTATGATAACGCGATGCGCAGCATCGTAGGGGATCAGTGTGGTGGGCAGTCCCATCGACTGAACCAAGCGCACCGACTCCGGATCTACCGAAAAATTGAGATCGCGAAAAATCGGGCCATGCCCCATCAGGCCTTTCCGCGATCCCTCCGAAGGATGAAACAGCTGACCTGGCCTGTGACCCATGACAGCGACAAGCCTTGTGACATTGGCGCGCAATTCGGGATGACCCTCGAGCGCGGCGGCAATATTGGTGAGGGGACCAAGGGCAAGAATCGTAAGTGGGCCTTCCTTGAGTGCGGCTCTGAGGGCGTTATGCGCAGCAGCATCGGTGCCGGTGGTTCCATCATTGGGCCGGGAGCTGCCATGCCAGATTGGAATCTCAGGAAAACCATGTGCTCGCAATTGATTGTCAAATTGGGCGAGGGTGTGCTGGACGACGTCGCCACTCGCGTTTCCGAAGCTAGAGGAGATGCCGCGGATATCAGCGGCATTGTCAACAAGCCACAGGACAGCGAAGCAATCGTCCGGGTCGGTATTGGGCGTGGCGCCACATGCCGCGTCCGTATCGATCCATATCCTGCTGGATAACGGAACCACAGGGCCGCCAGTCACGAGTTCAAGCTCAGTTCCGTGCGGCCGCCCGTAAAGCCATAGATGCAGAGGTGCACCGCGGATTGCAGCCACCACAAGGATTGCCGAGACGATGATCGTCCCAAAAATCTTTACGCGTTTCGCGATCGGACTACCCAAGCGTTATCTACTCTCGCTGCACCATGACGGAGAGCACACACCAGGCGATGCAGTCGCATCACAACATGCTCGGCAGCACCCTGTCCGGCGGGTTGTGGCCGTCGACCCAGGTCTTGATGTTGATGATGACCTTTTCGCCCATGTCGATGCGGCCTTCGATGGTGGCTGAGCCCATGTGCGGCAGCAGCACCGCTTTCTTGGCTTTCAGCAGGCGCGGGTTCACGGCGGGCTCGTGCTCGAACACGTCGAGGCCGGCACCGCCCAACTCGTTTGCTTCCAGCATGCGGGCCAGTGCGTTCTCGTCGATCACTTCGCCCCGCGCGGTGTTGACGATGATCGCTTCCTTCTTCATCAGCTTGAGACGGCGCGCCGAGAGCAAATGATAGGTGGCGGGCGTGTGTGGGCAGTTGACGGAGACGATGTCCATCCGCGCCAGCATCTGGTCGAGGCTTTCCCAGTAGGTGGCCTCAAGCTCTTCCTCGATCTTCGGATGAACGGGCTTTCTATTGTGATAGTGGATTTGCAACCCGAAGGCTTTGGCGCGGCGTGCCACCGCCGTGCCGATGCGGCCCATGCCGATGATGCCGAGGCGCTTTCCCCAGATGCGGCTGCCCAGCATCCAGGTGGGAGACCAGCCTTGCCATGAATTATCGAGCCCGATGACTTTCGAGCCCTCGATCAGCCGGCGCGACACTGCCATGATCAGCGCCATCGTCATGTCTGCCGTGTCTTCGGTGAGAACCCCCGGCGTATTGGTAACAGTGATGCCGCGCGAGAGTGCGGTTTCGACATCGATATTGTCGACGCCCGTTCCAAAATTGGCGATGAGCTTCAGCTGGTCGCCCGCCTGCAGCAGAACGGCCTTGTCGATCCGGTCGGTGACGGTTGGCACGAGGACTTCCGCCGTCTTCACCGCCTCGATCAGCTGGGCCTTGCCCATCGGCTCGTCGGTGGTATTGAGCCTGGTCTGGAACAGCTCCATCATCCGCGTCTCGACGGCGTCGGGAAGCTTGCGGGTGACGACGACGAGGGGCTTGCGCTTGCTCATTGGGGTTCCTGGCGGGTTTCCTGGTTCCGGGTTAAAGACATTCTTAACCCTGCGGGGCCAATCCTGTCATCGCTCCATATGTCCCTTCCGTTTGCACGGGGAGGCGCATGGTGTAAACTGGCATTGTGTCTATCAGGCACCATTGAGTCTGCAAGGGCGGGGCGGCTCGAGGGTGACAGGGGGATTTGGGAAATCATGACGGAAAACCCGTCGCATAAGCGCCGTATCGGTTCTGTGGTGCTGGCACTTGCCTGCCTTGGCGTGGCGGGTGCGGTCGGCTGGTCGTTCTTTGGCAAGCGCGCTGATTCGCTGGCGAGCGCTGCCCCTGGCGACATGACGGCTTCCATCGATACCCAGTCGAAATCGCTTGGCCCCTCCGGCCTCCCCATTCCGCGCTTCGTGTCGCTCAAAGCCGAGAAGGTGAATGTGCGGCGCGGGCCATCGAGCGATCATCCTGTCGCCTGGGTTTTCCAGCGCAAAGGGCTTCCGGTCGAGATCGTTGCCGAATTCGAGAACTGGCGCCGTGTGCGCGACTCGGATGGCGAGGAAGGCTGGATCCTGCAGAACATGCTCTCTGGCAAGCGCACCGCCGTGATGGCGCCGTGGAAACAGGGCCAGACCATCGCGCTCTATGGCTCGGCCAGCAAGTCTGGCGGCCTTGTGGCGCAGGTCGGCTCGGGCGTTGTCGGCGAGGTCGAAGGCTGCACCGGCGAATGGTGCGAGATCACGGCCGGCGGCTATGGCGGCTGGGTGGAGCAGACCCAGGTCTGGGGAGTCTATCCCGGCGAAGCGGTGGACTGACACCGCCTTATTTGCTGCATCAGCCGTTCTGCCCTGCAGCGCGGAACATTTCGCACGTTTTCTGTGTTCCTTTCGCTGCAAGAGGAGATGTCTCATGGCAAAAGAGAGCCTGAAAGCAGGCGACAAGGTCGAGTGGGATTCAAGCGGCGGCCATAGCGTCGGTCAGGTCGTCAAGAAGGTGACCGCTGAGACGAAGATCAAGGGCCACAAGGTTGCGGCCTCGCCCGACAATCCGCAATATGTCGTGCGCTCGTCGAAATCCGGCAAGATTGCCGCGCACAAGCCCGCCAGCCTGAAGAAGTCCTGATCATGGCAGCAAGCGAGAGCGATATCGTGCCGCCTGTTGCGGTAGCGCGTGCTGCGGCGAAGGGTCTGAAACTGCGCGAACGCTTCAAACGGGGCGGCACCAGCGCGGGGCTACGCCGTGCACGCCAGCTTGTGGATCGCGCGGCCGTCTCTCCGCGCAACATCACCGCCATCAGCAGTTACTTCAAGCGCCACCGCGTGGACAAGGATTCAACATCGCATGCGTGGGGCGATGCGGAGAACCCGTCCGCAGGCTATATCGCCTGGCTGCTCTGGGGCGGCGATGCAGGCGAGAAATGGGCTGACGCCAAAAAGGCGAAACAGCAGAAAGCCACACGCACATCCTGATGCGGCAGCAGCCCCGGCTAGCTATCCGCCGAAGCCATCCCAGAAGGCCTTGGCCTTGGCGAAGAAGCCCTCGGATTCGGGCGAATTATTGCGCGCTTCCTTCTCGAACTCTTTCAGAAGCTCGCGCTGGCGCCGCG
>JBKJQU010000329.1:0-3981 GCA_046594995.1 Aestuariivirga sp. | reverse complement strand
CAGGACGGGGATGTAATCCCAATTCATCCCTCCTCGCGCCAGTGGGGAGGGTGGCAGTTGCGCCAGCAACTGACGGGTGGGGTTCTTCACGCGGAACCACCCCATCTGTCCGCTTCGCGTCCACCTTCCCCACCCGCTGCGCGGGCGGAGAAGGATGAGTTCGAGGGTAAGGCCCTTTAAGCCGCCATTGCCGTTTCGGCGGCCACATAGGTGTAGCCCAGATCATCCGCCACTGCCTTGTATGTAACCTTGCCGTGGGCGACGTTGAGGCCGTTCCGCAGATGCACGTCATCCGACAGCGCCTTCTGCCAGCCCTTGCCGGCGATGGCCAGCGCGAAGGGCAGCGTCACGTTGTTCAGCGCGTAGGTGGAGGTGCGGGCAACTCCGCCCGGCATATTGGCGACGCAGTAATGGATGACGCCATCGACCACATAGGTTGGGTCCGCATGGGTGGTGGCCTTCGAGGTTTCGGCACAGCCGCCCTGATCGATCGCGACATCGACGAGTACCGAACCCGGCTTCCAGTCCTTCAGCATGGCGCGCGTGACGAGCTTCGGTGCAGCGGCACCGGGGATCAGCACGCCGCCAATGACCAGATCAGCCGCAGCGCATTCGTCCTCGACTGCACCTTGCGTGGAATAGATGGTCTTGAGCTGCGTGCCGAAGCGGGCGATCAGCTCTTCCATACGGTCGGTGCTCTTTTCCAGAATTGTCACATCGGCGCCCATGCCAAGCGCGATCTGCGCGGCGTTGGTGCCGACAACGCCGCCACCGAGGATAACGACCTTGGCGGGGGCAACGCCGGGAACGCCGCCCAGCAGCACGCCGCGTCCACCTTGAGCTTTTTCGAGGCAGTGAGCGCCAGACTGAACCGACATGCGGCCTGCGACCTGTGACATGGGAGCGAGCAAGGGAAGGCCGCCGCGCGCCGAGGTGACGGTTTCATAGGCGATGCAGATGGCGCCCGACGCGACGAGATCTTTCGTCTGCTCCGGATCAGGAGCGAGGTGGAGATAGGTATAAAGGATCTGGCCGGGGCGCAGCATCTTGCGCTCGGCAGCCTGCGGCTCCTTCACCTTCACGATCATGTCGGCCTTGGCGAAGATCTCGTCAGCCGTGGCGATGATCGCGGCACCGGCTTGCGTGTAATCGGCATCCATTGCGCCGATGCCTGCGCCGGCATTGGCCTGAACCCAGACCTTGTGGCCATGGCGCACGGCTTCCTTTACCGAAGTCGGCGTCATGCCGACGCGGTATTCGTGGTTCTTGATCTCTTTTGGAACGCCGATGAGCATTTTGTTTCTCTCCCTGGATGATGCGGTGGAATCTACATCAAATTGGCTCGAATGATTTTCCGGAGAGGCCTCTGGAGCAGTGCAGCATTGAATTCTCATTCGAAGATATGATAACATATTCGAATGAAATCACTTGAAATGGACAAGATGGACAAGATCATTCTGTCCGAACTGCAGAAGAATGCACAACGGCCCATCGCAGAACTGGCGCAGAAAGCGGGGCTATCGGCATCTTCCTGCCACCGCCGGGTAAAGCTTCTCGAAGCAGCCGGGGTCATCACGTCCTACACCGCGAACCTTGACCGCGTGGCGCTGGGACTGACGAATGAATTCTTTGTCGAAGTTTCACTATCGGCACAGACCGAGGAAGCTTTCGAGAAATTCGAGAAAGCCGTTCAGCGCGTGCCGGAAATTCTTGAATGTCATCTGATGAGCGGCCAATTCGATTACCTGCTGCGCGTTGCCGCGACCGATGCCGCGGATTATGAGCGCATTCACCGTTCGCGAATCTCCCGCCTTCCGGGCGTGCAGCGCATCCAGTCCTCGCTTGCCTTGCGCACGGTCAAGGGTTGGGCGGGTTATCCGATCTAGGAAGGTGCCATGCTGAAAGGTCTTCCCGTTCACATGCTCTGGGTCTCGGGCGAGTTGTCGCGCCTCGCCCGCCTAAGCCTCGCGAGTTTCATCGCCAACGGCTACAGCGTGACAGTGTGGAGCTATGAGCCAGACGTGATCACCGCTTCGGGTGCGAAGGTGCGGGATGCTGCCGGGGTGTTGCCGTTGAGCCATAAAGATCAAGGCAATCTTGCCTATCTCTCCAGCCTGTTCCGCTATCGTCTTATGGCAGGCGAGGGTGGCATCTGGTCTGACATGGACGTGGTAGCGCTGAGCGATGAGCCCGAAATCAAGGCTGCTCCTTTCATCGCTTCCGAGAAGCGGCGCCCCTTTCGTCATACGGAACCCACCGCTACGGGCGAGAGCCTGACGCAGGTCACCAATTGCTTCATGGCGAACCCTAAGCCTCAGCCCGGCGACTTCTGGCATGGCGCGCTCGATGCTGTGGCCGCACTCAGCCCCGAGGACCGGACGTGGAAGAATGTGGGACCGCACATGCTGTCCCGGCTGATGATCCAGCATCCTGATCATGGCTTGGATATCCTGCCGCCCGAGACGGTCGATCCCGTTGCGTGGTGGAATGTACCGGGCTATTTCCTTGAGGACCGCGAACCGCCGCCATCGCCCTTCATGCACATGTATGCGACGATTTGGGCAAGGCGTGGCGTCGATGCAGAAGCTCCGTTCCCGGAGCATTCCGTGGCGGGGCGATTGTACAGGCGGTTCGGACTTTAGCCGATGGCCCGGTCAAGTTGCCGGTCGCGATAGACCATCAGGATTCCGGCCACGACCACGATACCGGCCCCGATCCAGGTATAAAGATCGGGAAAATCGTTGAACAGCACGAGGCCGAACATGACGGCCCAGATCATCGCCGAATATTCGAACGGTGCCACGAAGTTGGTTTCTCCATATTTGTAGGCGTTGACAAAGAGAAGCATGGCCAGGGCCGCCAATACTCCATGCCCTAACAGGAAAATGGCATCGAAGGCCGTAGGAATGGCTATAGGCCGCGACAGGAACACGAGGCTTGGATGTGTGAAGGTGCCGAAGTCGATGAAGTTGAACACCAGCGCCAAGGCAAGCCCGAGTGCCATGTAGATGAAATTCTGCCAGATGGCGATGACGATAGGCGGCACCTGCTGAGAGATGGGGCGCCCGATCATCTGACCGATGGCATAGCCGATGGCGGATATGAGGGCGAAGAAAGCCGCAGGCTCGAACGCGCCCGCACCGGGCCTCACCATGATGATGACCCCGACGAAGCCCGCGATGATCGCCATCCACCTGTGAAGGCGAACGCGCTCGCCCAAGAGCGGCCCAGCCAGGCCAGCGACGAAGAAAGGCATGGTGAAGTAGATCGCCACCGCGTTGGCGATCGGCATCGCGGCAATTGCTAGCACGAAGCCCATATAGGCGATGCCCAGAATGATGCCGCGCAGCAAGATGCGGCGCCATAATGGAGTGGCCAGACTCCAGCCCTTGCCCTCGCGCCACATGAAGAAGGCCAGAATCGGAATTGAGCCGACGCAGCGGAACAGCAAGGTTTCATAGGCCGGATAGCCCGAGGACATCACCTTCACCACGGCGTCTTGCGCGGAGGCAAGTCCCACGCCCGTGAGGACGCAGAAGATGGCAAAGAGCCTGTTGTCCTTGTGCTGCACCATGGCTGGGGATTAGCGGGCGACAAGTGCTTCGGCTAGGGGGCTTGCCACATGGCAGCCTCTCAGCCTGAGACGGTCGCGGGTGTGATAAGCTCGGAGAGCAGCCTGACGCCGGGCTCGATTTTCTTCTCGTCGATGGAAGAGAAGGCGAGGCGGTAATAGTTTTGCGGTGCATCGGCGGCACCAAAAGTGATACGGCCCGGCTCGATCAGAATGCCCTTTGCCGCGGCGGTCTTGGCGAGCGCATCGCTGTCGAGATGGTATGGTCCTTTAACCCAGAAGCTGGTGCCCCCGAAACTCGGCACACGGCTGGCATCCGGCATGTGCTGCCTAAGCGCCTCGCCCATGATCTCCCAGCGTGTGCGATAGGCGCGGTGTAGCCGGCGGATGAGCGTGTCATGATGGCCGAG
>JBKJQU010000010.1:0-7414 GCA_046594995.1 Aestuariivirga sp. | reverse complement strand
TGATCACCCATGGCAATTTGCAATCCAATGCCGAGGCACTGGTGAGGTTGTGGCACATCACGAGCGATGATGTGCTGCTGCATGCATTGCCGGTGTTTCATGTGCATGGACTCTATGTGGCATTGAACACCTCGTTCCTTGCGGGCACGGAGATGATCTGGTTCGACAGGTTCGACGCGGCTTCGGTGATTGCCGCAATGCCTCGGGCGAGCATGATGATGGGCGTGCCGACCTTCTATACGCGGTTACTGGCGCATAGGGATTTCACTGCCGAAACCGCGCGCGCCATGCGGCTGTTCATTTCAGGCTCGGCACCGCTTCTCGCCGAGACGCATGAGGAATTCCGTACACGGACGGGGCACGCCATTCTCGAACGCTATGGCATGACCGAAACGGGCATGATTACGTCGAACCCCTATGATGGCGAACGCCTCGCCGGAACCGTGGGCTTTGCACTGCCGGGCGTTTCGGTTCGCATCGAAGGCGATCAGCCGGGTGTGATCGAGGTGAAGGGACCCAATGTTTTCAAGGGCTACTGGCAATTGCCGGAGAAAACGGAAGAAGACTTCACGGCGGACGGATATTTCATCACCGGCGATGTCGGCACCATTGATACGCAAGGCCGCGTCTCGATTGCCGGGCGCGCCAAGGATCTCATCATCTCCGGTGGACTCAATGTTTACCCAAAAGAGATCGAGGACGTTCTCGACGCCATGCCGGGAATTGGTGAATCGGCCGTCGTCGGGGCACCGCATCCGGATTTTGGCGAGGGCGTGATTGCAGTGGTAACGGCGCGCGAAGCACTTGCCACCGAGCAGGACATGATCGCCGAACTTGCAACGAGGCTTGCGAAATTCAAGGTGCCCAAGCGCATTTTTGTCGTTGGAGAGCTTCCGCGCAATGCCATGGGCAAGGTGCAGAAGGCGGAGCTCCGCCGCCAGCATGCTGCAGTCTTCCTAAAATCGTAATTACGGCGGTAAGGATCTCTTAAACAGCCTGATAATTGGCTGACAGCCTGTCTCATGAAGCTGTCAGGGTCACTCATGCATGTTGTGACGGTCTTCAACGAAGCCCAACAACCAGAGAGACAACAACATGCGCTATTCCTCCTCGATCATGGCCCTCCTCCTTGGCCTCGGCATCTATGGCGTTGCCCCGATTGCCACCTCGCACAACCCCTTCGCAGCATCGGGCGCGCAAGCCCATTCGGGCGATGACGACGGCACCGACGACCAGGGTGGCCTCAACGACGATGACACGCCGGACGCTGGCGATGATGACGGCACCGACGACCAGGGCGGCGACAATGACGATGACACGCCGGACGCTGACGATGATGACGGCACCGACGACCAGGGCGGTGACAATGACGATGACACACCGGATGCTGACGATGATGACGGCACCGATGACCAGGGCGGCGATAATGACGACGACACGCCGGATGCTGGCGATGATGAAGATTCGGACGACGACAGCGCAGTGAAGGCCGAGAAGAAGGCTGCACAGGCTGCCGAAAAGGCCGCGAAGAAGGCTGCACAGGCGGCTGAAAAGGCCGGCAAGGACGCTGAAAAAACCGCCAAGAAGACTGCTCAGGCTGCTGAGAAAGCCGCAAAGGACCAGGCCAAGGCCGACAAGAAGGCCGCAAAGGACGCTGACAGGTCTGCCAAGAAGGAAGCCAAGGCTGCTGAAAAGGCTGCCAAGGACGCCGAGAGGGATTGATCGCAGCTTCCAGATTGGAAGATCACTCAAATCCGCCGCTGCCGGAAAGAACCCGGCGGCGGCGGCGATCGTTCAGTATGGGCGTCAGCGCCTTTGGGCCACGACCATCTCGTGATTGAGAACCTGCTGTTGCGTTTCGCACAGTGACACGAAGAGCCCGGCGGCTGTGCGTGCATAGCTGCAGGCGTGCAACAGATCATCACCCGCAGCAAGCCGTGCGGCGAGTGCACCACTGAAGCAATCGCCCGCACCATGGCTTGAAATCATCTTCACATCGAGCGCGGGAATGTCCGACCGCGTCCCGTCACGCTGCATCACGGCAAGACCGTCGGCACCGCGCGTGAGAACCACATCGCGGCGTGGTGAGTGAAGGAAATGCAAGGCCGCTCCGGTTTCATCCGTTCCGGCGAGCATTGCTGCCTCGATGCGGTTGACGATCAGTACATCCACCAGATCAAGAAAATTCATGCTTGAAGCCCGCGCGGGTGCCGCATTCAGCATGACTAGCGCACAATTGGCCTTGGCCATCTTCGCGGCAACGATGCTTACGGACTCCGGAATTTCATTCTGCAGCAGCATTACCTTGCAGGACCAGAGGGCCTGCCACCCGGTTTGGATCGCCGCTTCTTCGATTGTGAGATTGGCGCCGGAGACGACGACCGCACCGTATTCTCCGCCGCTTTCCGTGATCGCCACGCTCATGCCGCTGCCATGACGGGGGTCGATCCCGACACAGGCCGTATCAACCCCGGCATCACTGAGATTGCGCCTGAGCCTTTCACCGAAGTCATCGGCACCGGTCTGGCCGCCAAAGGCCACCCGCGCGCCGAATCGTGAAGCGGCCACGGCCTGGTTGCCGCCCTTTCCGCCGCACTTCGTATTCCACGCCGAGCCGATCAGCGTCTCATCGAGCGCGGGAAGGCGCGGTGCCGCCACCATGATGTCGAGATGCAGCGATCCGACGACGGCGACGTCGATCATGCACCACCATAAAGTGCTGTCTGCAGAATGCGCTGGCTCGCCACTGCATCCTGCGCTGCGATGGCCTGATCGAGGGCTGCATTGCCTTTCAACCGGTCCAGCACGCGCGACATGCCTTCAACCGCCGAGATATTGGCCGAGCATTCGGCTACGGGATCGAGTCCCACCGCATCCGGAAAGGTGTCGAAGTAGATGGCATTGCGGTAGCCAAGCTTGTCGAGCATGTAGAGCAGTTCCAGTGTCTGGATCACATGCACACTACCCGCCACGAGGCCATCGTCCCGCTTGCCGTAGCCGTCGTTCAGATGAACGCCCAGCAGGCGCGAACGCCGGTGAATGAGGGCTGCCGCATAGGCTGGCATTTCATCCGCATACAGAACATGTGCGAAGTCGAGCGTGACGCCCATGTTCCTTGCGTTGACGTCGCTCACCATCAGAAGTGTCGTCGCCACGTCAGGGAGCAGGCTGAAGGCACGCGGCTCATTGGGCTTGTATTCGATCGAGACGTCGAGTGACGGATTATGCGCCGCGATCACCGAAAGCGCTTCGGCCACATCGTCCCACATGCGGAGATAATCCGCCTGGAAGGAATAGTCGAAACCGTCCTGCCCCAGCCACAGGGTCATCAGGTCTCCACCAGCTTCGGCCATCGCATCGAGCCCACGGAGCGTGAGGTCCAGAGCCTTGGCGCGGATCGTGCGATCAGGGTGCGCGAGTGCGCCCTTCTTGAAACCGGGATCGGAATAGTAGCGCATGGCGAAGCCGTTGAGGCTGATGCCGAGCTGATCGAGCCTGGCGCGGATGTCCTTTGCGGTCGTTCCTTCCAGATGATCCGGGAAGTTGAAATCGACGGCGGACAGGCCCGGCACGGTGGCGGCACGCTCGATCAGGTCAAGGGAGGTGATGCGGTTGCGGCCGGGCCAGATCCTGGCGGCATCGGCCTTGAAGCCGTTCAGGCGCGTGGCATAGGAAAAGCGGGTCTCTTGTGCAGGCAAGGCATGTCCTCTCGGCTTGCGGGGAAGGAGTTGTTCCGTTACCAATTCACGTCGCAAAATGCACTTTGAAAGAATGGGAATAGCATGGCCGGGAAGTTTCAATCGCTGTTCAGGACCACAAAGCCGGTCATCGCCATGGTGCATTTTGGAGCGCTTCCCGGCGCACCGCTTTATGACGCGGATGCCGGCCTTGCTGGACTGCTCGCAGGTGTACGGAAGGACCTGAAGGCGCTGCAGGATGCGGCCGTGGACGCCGTAATGTTCGGCAACGAGAATGACCGCCCCTATGAGTTCAAGGTCGATGCCGCCTCGACCGCCACAATGGCCTATATCATCGGACAGGTGCGGAACGAGATCACGGTGCCCTTCGGCGTCAACGTGCTGTGGGACCCGATGGCCTCGATGGCGCTTGCGGCGGCCACGGGTGCCGGTTTCGCGCGCGAGATATTCACCGGCACGCATGCCTCCGACATGGGCATGTGGCTTCCCGATGCAGGTGCTGCCATGCGCTATCGCGACCGGCTGGGCCGCAAGGATCTGGCGCTGATGTATAATATCTCCGCCGAATTCGCCTGGTCGCTGGACCAGCGCAGCCTGCCCGACCGCGCGCGGAGTGCGGTGTTCTCCTCGATCCCCGATGCGATTCTGGTGTCGGGCGTCATCACCGGCGAGGCTGCGGCCTTGTCGGATCTTGAAGCCGTGAAGAAGGTGGTGCCGGATGTGCCGGTGCTGGCCAACACCGGCGTCAAGCATTCATCCGTTGCGGACGTGCTGAAGATTTCCGATGGCTGCGTGGTGGGCTCTTCGCTGAAAGTGGACGGCAACACCTGGAATGCGGTCGACCCCGAGCGTGCCAGGGACTTCATGGCCCGCGCCAGAGCCGCACGGGGAGACTGACCATGCAGGACCGCCTCAAGGCCTGGACCAAGGCCCTCATGATGATCCCCGGTCTTTCGGGCTATGAGGGAAACGTCCGCCGCTACATCAAGGCCGAGCTTCATGCGCTGGGCCTGAGGACGCAGACCGACCGGCTGGGCAATCTCATCGCGACGATCGACGGTGATGACGCGCTTCCCTCCGTGATGCTGATCGCCCACATGGATCAGCTGGGCCTCATCGTGCGTAAGATAGAAGCCTCCGGCATGATCCGGGTGGAGCGGCTGGGCGGCGTTCCCGAGAAGGCACTGCCGGCACAGGAAGTGCTGCTTTGCGTGGGACAAGGCCGCACGGTGGCGGGTGTGATCGCCAACAAGAGCCATCATGCGACGGCGCCTGAGGAAAAATACAAGGTCCTCCCCTACCCCGATCTCTATATCGACTGCGGATTTGCGAGTGCGGCGGACGTGCTGGCGGCGGGCATCAACATCGGGACGCCCATCGTCTATGCGCCCAATTTCGTGGAGCTGGCGGGCACGCGGATTGCCGGAACTTCCGTTGATGACCGCGCGGCCTGTGCAGTGATGCTGGAACTGGCGCGCGAAATGAAGACGCGGGGGCATGGGCCCACGGTGCATCTGGTATTCTCGGTACAGGAGGAATTCAATTTGCGCGGCGCCATCACGGCGGCTCAGGTGCTGGAACCCGACATCTGCATCCAGCTCGATCTGGCACTTGCCACCGATACGCCCGACATGGGCCATCGCGGCGATGTGCGATTGGGCGGCGGCCCGGTGATGGGCATGTACAGCTTCCATGGGCGTGGCACGCTGAACGGCTGCCTGCCGCACCCCGCCATGGTGCAGTTGATGGAGCGTGCATCGGCTGCGGCCGGGATCAGCCTGCAGCGCAGTGCGCACATCGGTGCGCTCACCGAGACATCCTATGTGCAGCTTGTGGGCAAGGGCGTTGCCTGCATCGATATGGGCTTCCCTGCGCGCTACACGCATTCGGCTTTGGAGGTCTGTGACCTGGCCGATCTCGAAGCCTTGACGCATCTGCTTCATCGCGCGATCGGTGCAATCGGCAAGGACTTCTCCCTCGACCGTGACGACTATTTCGAATGAAACACTATCTGGGCGTCGACGTCGGCACTTATGAGACGAAGGGCGTCATCACCGGTGGTGATGGCAACATCGTCGCCAGCGCGGCGCGGGCCCACCAGATGATCGTGCCGCAGCCGGGCTGGGCCGAGCACCGCGCGGAAGAAGACTGGTGGGGTGATTTCATCTTCGTTACCGCCAGGATGCTGGAAGACAGCCGCATCGATCCCGCATCCATCGCCAGCATCGGGACGAGCGGCATCGGCCCCTGTGTGCTGCCTGTGGACAGCGATGGCAATCCGCTGATGAACGCCATTCTCTATGGCGTCGACACGCGCGCCACGAAAGAGATTGCCGACCTCAATGCGCTGATCGGCGAAGACGTGATCATGGAGCATTGCCGCAACGCGCTGACCACGCAGGCCGCAGGCCCCAAGATCCTGTGGCTGAAGCGCAACCGGCCGGAGATCTATGCGAAGACCCACAAGGTTCTGAACTCCACGTCCTTCCTCGTGCACCGGCTGACCGGCAAATATACCATCGATCATTATTCGGCGGGAAATTCGACGCCGTTCTATCTGCCCGGCAAGCTGGGCTGGAGCGATGAGCTTGCACCCGGCCTGATCGACTTGGAGATGATGCCCGACCTCAAGTGGACGACTGATATTGCGGGCCATGTGACCAGGGCGGCGGCAGAGGCCACGGGATTGAAGGAAGGAACGCCCGTTATCGCGGGCACCATCGATGCGGCGTCAGAAGCCGTGAGCGTGGGCGTGACGGAGCCCGGCCAGATGATGATGATGTATGGCTCGACCATCTTCATCATCCAGATCACGGCGGAACCGATCCGCGACAAGAGCCTGTGGTATGCGCCGTGGCTGTTCCCCGGCCAGCATGGGGCCATGGCGGGCATCTCGACCACCGGCACGCTGACGCACTGGTTCCGCAGGGTTGCGGCCAACGAGCTGGCGCCTGTAGATGCGATCCGTGTACTGAACGAAGAAGCTCAAGGATCGCCGCCCGGCGCCAATGGCCTTGTGATGCTGCCCTATTTCTCTGGCGCGCTGACGCCGCTGTTCGACCCACGAGCGAAAGGCATGATCTTCGGCCTCGACCTGACGCATACACGCGGCGACATGTTTCGCGCGGCACTGGAAGGCATCGCACAGGCGACGCGGCATATTATAGAAACCTATGCAAGGGCGGGCCACCCGCCGCAGCAGATTTTCGCCGTGGGCGGCGGCACCAAGAGCAAGGTGTGGTCTCAGGCAACGTCTGACACCTGCGGCATCCCCCAGATGCTGCGCGAGAAATCATGGGGTGCATCGTTTGGCGATGCCTTCCTCGCGGCCTTGGCCGTTGGCGATGTGAAGCCGGGAGATATGGCGAAATGGAATCCGGTCAAGGCGGAGATCACGCCCGATGCTGCGTTGCGTGATCTCTATGATGCGCAGTTCTCAAGGTTCAGAGGGCTTTACGAGGCGACGAAGCCCTATCGCTGACAGATGCTTAACAGACCGCAATGCCATCTCATTTGTCATCGCCGGATTCATTCCGGCGACCCATTGAGCAACAAGTGTTGGTGTTGTGCGTGCGGAACGATGGGTCCTCGGGACAAGTCCTACAAGATTCACACATGTTTCAGGCTCCACCCATGTTTGATGGCGTGGAACTGGACGAGTCCTTGGAGCATGACGATGGGGCCAGGTTTTCCGTAGTATCCGGTCCATCCGCCGA
>JBKJQU010000243.1:0-5757 GCA_046594995.1 Aestuariivirga sp. | reverse complement strand
GTCTGCCCCTCCACACCGTCGAAATCGGTCGAGGTCTTGACCCGGATACGGCTGTCGTCGAGATCGACGTCGATGATCATGTCGCCGCCCAGAAGCTCGGTCACAAAGATTTTGCCTGTGATGCACTCGTCCTTGGGCTTGGTGAGCGAGATCGACATCGCATCAGGCCGGACACCCATGCGGACGACATTGGCCTTGCCGTTCGCCGCCAGCAGCCGCGCCTGTTCGCCGGTCACGCCGATCGTGAAATTCGGGTGCTGGAACTGCGTTTTTCCGGCATTGTCCCTGACATCGCAGTCCATGAAGTTCATGGCCGGTTCGCCGACGAAGCCCGCCACCCACGCATTGACCGGCCTGTTATAGACCTCGCGCGGGCTGCCGAGCTGCTGCAACTCGCCCTCGTGCATGACGGCGATGGTGTCGGCCATCGACATGGCTTCGAGCTGGTCATGTGTCACGTAAATCATGGTCGTACCCAGCGTGCGCTGGAGATGCTTGATCTCGCCGCGCATGTGGGCGCGGAGCTTGGCGTCGAGATGGGCGATCGGTTCGTCGAAAAGGAACAGGTTCGGTTCGCGCACGATGGCGCGGCCAATGGCAACGCGTTGCTTCTGCCCACCTGAAAGCTCCTGCGGGCGCCGTTCGAGAAGATGGGAAATCTCGAGAAGCTTGGCTGCGGCCATCACCCGGTCCTTGATCACGGTGGCGTCCTGCCCCCGCAGCTTCAGCGGGTTTGCCATGTTTTCAAAAACGCTTTTGTGGGGATAGAGCGCATAGTTTTCGAACACCATGGCAACGTCGCGGTCCTTCGGCGCCAGCGTGTTGATCGGCTTCTCGTCGAACAGAATCTGGCCCGAGGTGATGTGCTCAAGGCCTGCAACCATGCGCATTGTCGAGGACTTGCCGCAACCCGAAGGCCCTAGGATGGAGAGGAAGGAACCGTCCGGGCATTCGATGTTGAGGTCCTTTACGGCAGGCATGTTGCCGTATTTTTTCCAGACGTTCCTGAAACTGACCTTGGCCATGGCGATCTCCAATTATTCCTTCACCGCGCCCATGGTCAGGCCGGTCACGAGGTATTTGCGGATGACGAGGCCCAGGAACATCATGGGCAGCGTGGTGACGACGCCGGCCGCCATGATCTGACCCCACTGGATGTTCTGCGGCTGCACCAGTTCACGCGTGGCGGCGGGCAGCGTCTTGGCGCCGCCGGAGCCGATGATCGCCGCGAAGAGGTAATCATTCCAGGCGAAAAGGATGCACAGCACGATGAAAGCTCCGATGCCTGGGGCAACCAGCGGCAGGATGGCCCTGAAAGCCTGGAACCGGGTTGCGCCATCCACCATCTGCGCTTCCTCGATGGCGTAGGGCACGTTGTCGAAGAAGCCCTTGAGAATCCAGATGGCGAAAGGGAGATTGAAGGTCGTGTAGGCAAGGATGAGGCCCGGCAGCGTGCCGACCAGTCCAAGCTCGCGGAAGATCCAGTAGAGCGGTACCATCACGGCCACCACCGGCGCCATGCGGGTCGAGATGATCCAGAAGAACAAGTCGCTCTTGCCTTTGAAATCGATGCGCGACAGCGAATAGGCGCAGAGCGAACCGAGGACAACCGAGACAACCGCCGAGCCACCGGCCGCCACCAGCGAGTTGAACAGATAGGTGGTAAAGCCGAGATTGGCGAAAAGCTCGTAGTAGTGCTTCGTCGTGGGTGTGAAGTCGAAGAACACGGTGATGCCGGCCCAGTCGCCGATCGCGGGGAGCTTGAAGGCTTCCAGCAGATCCTTGAAGGACGACATGAACATGATGAAGATCGGCAGCACCGTCCACACCACATAGATTGCGATGAAGACGGCGGAGAACCACTTGAATGCTTTCGACAGCGAATTATCGTATTGAACGATGTCCCGGGAGGCCATGACTTACACCTTTGAAGGCTGCTGACGGTCGAAGATGCGGACAAGCAGCTTGCCGAGGATGATCGTGACGATGAGCAGGATGAGAGCGATCGCCGCACCGCGCCCGAGCTTGAAGAACTTGAACGAAACCTCGAAGAGATAGATCGGCAGGATCTTGGTGGCATTGCCGGGGCCGCCGCCGGTGAGCACCAGCGCCGAGTCGATGAAGCGGAAATTATCCATGAAGCGCAGCATGATTGCGATCAGCAGCACAGGATAAAGATTCGGCAGTGTGACCGACATGAAATTGCGGAGCGGCGAGGCGCCATCGACCATGTTCGCCTCGAGCTGATCCTGCGGCACGCGCTTCAAGCCGGCCAGCGTGATGAGCGTGATGAGCGGCGTCCATTGCCAGACGTCGACGAGCACGATGCCGATCATCGCCGTGCCCGAGCCGGCGAGGATGGATTTCGGCCCCAGGATGCCAACACTCTGAAGCAGCCAGTGATACCAGCCGAATGTACCATTGTAGAGGAAGTACCAGACCATTCCGGCGACCAGCGGCGCCATCATCATCGGCATCAGCAGTGTCGTTACCAGCACTTTCTCAAAACGCGAGCCGTTGAGCGCCACGGCAAGAAACACACCGATGATAAGCTGCAGCGTCAGACAGAACACGCTGTACTGGGCGAGTAGCCACCAGCCCGAGAGGAACCGCGTATCGGTGGCCAGCTTGGTGAAATTTGCGAAGTTATTCCATTCGACCTTTCCGATATCGACATCGTGAAGGCTCATGTAGATCATCCAGAAGAACGGATAGATCGAGATGAATGCCAGGACCAGAATAGCCGGCATCATGAGCAGGAAGTAATAGCGCTTGGAAGCCGATGGGTTGATCGACTTTGGCTCGGCTGCAACCACCGAGACTGGCCGCGATTCAACGCTGTCCGGAATTTGCCGTACACGGAACAGTTCAAGGCCGGAGCTGCTCTTGCCTGGCATCTTGGGCACTCCCGGTATTGGGGACACGGAGACGTCGATCATCGGGCTCACTCTGACAATCTGATCGGAAATCCGGCGGCCCCGGGGGCCGCCGGACAATCATGATGGCGGGTTGAACCGGTCAGCCAGCGCCATTCAGTTCGTCGAGCTGTGTCTGCACCGACTTGCAAGCCTCTTCCGGGGTCTGCTCGCTCGACAGGCATTTCTGGACTTCTGCCGCGAGGATCGAGTGATACTCGTTGGCGTTCGGGATCTTCGGACCCAACACAAAATGCGGGTTCTTGATGCCGTAGTCGTAGACGGGATCGAAAGTGAGAGCGTTCGGCATGGTGGTCGGACGCTGCTTGGCCTTCTGGACTTCTTCCATCGCCAGCACGGACTTGCGGGTCGGCGTACCGCCGAGTCCCTTGAGCACGTTGAACTGGTTCTCACGCGACACCGACCAGATGGCGAAGATGTAAGCCGCGCGCTTGAGGTCTTCGGAGGCATTGCCGTTGATGCCGATGCCGCCGATGCCGCAATTGGTGCCGTTCACCGCTTCGCCGCCGTTCTTGATCCACGCTGGAACTCCCTTCGGGCACGGCGCATAGGCCGTTTTGCCGCCCGCCGCGCGCGAGGTCTTCTCGTCCTCGATCGAGGCCGCAAACTCGTGATACTGCGTCTGCATCGCGATGTTGCCGGACTGGTAGACGGTGTTGAGCTCGAGCGTGCCGTTGGCGAGGTTGTCGGGGTGGCACACATCCGCCAGCTCCTTGAACTTCGTCATCATCAGGATCGACTGCTCGTCGCCCCAATTGGTCTTGCCCGGTTCCTTCGAGCCATAGACGTCATCGATGTTCCAGTCCATCCAGCGGCCGTTGGCGAAGAGGAAGCGCTGGATGTCGAGCTGGGTCGTCCAGGCGAAGGAACCCTGGTGCTGGGCGTAGCCATAGGGCACGTCCTTGCCGGCTTCCTTGGCCTTCTTGAAGAAGGCCGCCATGTCGATGACGTCCTGCCAGGTGGAATCCTTGCTGAACTCCAGGCGGCGGCCGAATTCGGCTTCGAAGTCCTTGGAATTCGCTTCGAACAGATCCTGGCGGTAGAAGGTGCAGGCGATTGCGGCGTCATAGGGCAGCGCCACGATCTTGCCCTGGGTGTAGAAGCGTCCGCAGGCAGAGAGGAAATTCTCGAACCACGCATCATCGCCGTAACCATCGGCATCCTGCGGCAGCGTATTGTCGCCGAACATGGGTGTCATGTCGGCATAGAAGTCGGCAAAGGGAGCACCGATGGGCTTGTCCTGCACATAGTTCAGCTGATAGTCGGCCTTGCCGCCGCGCAGATCGATACCGACTTTCTGCTGCACCACCGGAAGATCATCGGTGAGAATGGTCACCTCGATGCCGGTCAGATCGGTAAAGGCCTTGATATTGTCGCGGATGGCGAAGGACGGCGGCGTGTTCTCCGACATGAAGACAAGCTTCGAGCCGGCATACTGCTTCCATTTGGCGTCGTCGGACGATGCAGCCTGAACCGGGCTGCGTGTGATCATCGAGCTCAAGCCCAGCGTCACCGAGCCAGCGCCGAGCGCTGTTGCCGCGCCGCCGCCAAGTTCGAGGAACTTGCGCCGGTTTATGCGCGTATAGACTGCATTTTTTGGTATCGAAAACATGCGCGTTTCTCCCATATTGATTTTTGTGTTTTTGTCGATCAAACAGCAGTCGCGGAGTCGTTCCACCGGCTTCGCGTCTCGCGGATAGTTTCAGGCTTCCGTGATCTTTGGCCCTCCTTTCTCCGGCCGTTTCAGCGGCCCGAGCATGCGTTGGTCATCAGCCAGCGATGTGCGACTTGATAAGGTTGTTCACGTCGCTGGCCTTCTCCATGAACACCATGTGGCCAGCACCCTCGATCACATGCACCTTGGCGCCGGGCAGATTGGCGGCATGTGACGAAGGAATGATCTGGTCTTCCTTGCCCCAGATGACAATCGTGGGCGGTAGCTTTCCGACAAGCCTTGCGCTCGGCGCATTCTGCTGCTTGCGCCCACTGAAAAGTGCCGCCGCAAGCGGCTTCAGCACCGACTCGACGCCATCAAGCCGCTTGTATTTCAGCACGTCGTCGACGAGTTGGCGGCTGACCAGGCTTTTGTCGGCGAAGAGCTGCTCCAGCACGGGTTTGAGGTCCTTGCGGCCCGTGGCCGCCACGTAGTCATCGACATAGCTGCCGATTTCGGAACCAAGTCCAGCCGGGCAGATCAAGGTCAGGGATTTGACTTTCTCCGGGTGGTCCGCCGCCATCTCCATGGCGATGGCGCCTCCCATCGAATGGCCAGCGAGATGCGCCTTCTCGATGCCGAGCTTGTCCATGAAACCCATGAGCGCGCCGGTCAGCGACTTCAGGCCGGGGTTGTCGAGCTTCTTGGTTGATTGCCCATGGCCTGGAAGGTCAAGCGCATACACCGTCGCCTTTTCGCCCAGCGCGTCGATGTTGAACAGCCAGTTGTCGAGGTCGCCGCCAAAACCGTGGATGAGGATAAGGGTCTCGGCGCCATCGCCGCGCTTGGCATAGCGCAGATTGCCCGCGGGCGTTTCAGCGAACTCATACTTGGGTCCCTCATCGTCTTCTCCCTCTTCAGCCACCGGCGTGACATAGGACGAGACGAAAGCATCGATTTCGGACTCGGGCACGGACGGATCGGCGATGACGCCGAGCAGCGTCTTCACCGGGTAGATGGTGTCAGGCTGACCGACGCGGCGCCGCAGGCCGCCGGCGTCGGATGCCTCGACGGATCCCGCGATCTTGTCGGTTTCGACCTCGAGGACCGCGTCACCGACATTGATCTTCGTGCCATCCTCCAACAGCCAGCCCGTCACCTTTCCCT